>JBEKJD010000026.1:0-17532 GCA_050011415.1 Dissulfurispiraceae bacterium
CATGTTCTTTCCTTCGTTCTTTCAGGAATTTCGACATAATTTAAGTTAGCACAATTGGTTAATAAATAAACTGCCTTGGGTGATAGGTCATAGGTAATGGGTAATTGAAAAAAACCTATGACCCATTACCTATGACCTATGACCCATTACCTATGACCTATCACCCATTACCTATCGTTTTTTCGTATATCCGGTATTTTTTATACAGCGTGGCGCCGAACATTTCAATAATTCTTTGCACCCGCAGGTTATCCTCAAGAATCCATGAAAACTCCACATTCCTGTATCCGCCCCGCTTTATGATATTGTCATAACCTTTCGCCAGAAGCAGGGCATCAACGCCCCGGTTTCTGTATTCAGGTTTTATACCGTAGAGAAGAACTCTCAGCGCATTGATTTTTTTAGAGTAATACAGCGCCTTAATGAGTGTTACCGGTGTCAGCCTGCCATGCATGTGCTTTAACACTGAGTTAAAGTCGGGCAGGAATCCTAAAAACCCGATAGGCTCTCCATCCTTTTCAGCAATTAGAGTGAATTCAGGAACGACCAGGGGTTTCAGCCTTCCCGCGCTGTAAGAAATTTCTTCATCAGAGAGCGGAATAAATCCCCAATTGTCCTTCCAGGCCGAATTATAAATGTCTTTAAAAACCCGCATATCGGACAGGAAATTTTTCATGTTGATCGGCCTTGCCGTAATTCCTTTTCTCTCCGCCACTGCGGCTACCCTCACAACCTTCTCGGGTGGCGTGCCGCTAAACTCATAATTATATGCATAGAGGTCCTTGGCTTTTGCCATACCACAGCCTTCCATTAAATCAAGATAATAAGGCGGGTTGTATGACATCATAAGGACCGGGGGACTGTCAAAACCCTCAATAAGAAATCCGCATTCGTCATTAGTGGAGAAATTCATCGGACCCCTCATTACCTTCATCCCCTGTTTCCTCAAGTCATCGCTGACAGTCTTGAGAAGGGCGTCTGCAACACCAGGGTCATTGACGCTCTCAAAAAAACCGAAAAATCCTGTGTTCTCCTTATGCAAACTATTATGCTCAGGGCTGATAATGGAAACAATGCGTCCTGACGGCACGCCGTTTTTAAAAGCGAGAAAAAACTTGATTTCCGCCTGCTTCAAAAAAGGGTTCGCTGCCGAATAGTGGGTCTTCATATCCCCCGTTAACTGGGGCTCGATCAAGGTGCCGGTCGGATTCATCAGATCAGCCCCATCGATTTCCCGACTTTCTTAAAAGCTTCCAGCACTTGTTCAAGCTGCTCATCGGTATGCGTTGCCATATAGCTGGTCCTGATAAGCGCCTTGCCGGGCGGCACTGCAGGCGAAACTGCGACATTGGCAAATACGCCTTCCTCCTGAAGCATCATGACCGAACGGAAGGCGATCTCGTCCTCACCTACGATAATGGGTATTATGGGCGTCTGACTTGGGCCTGTTTTGAAACCAAGGTCTTTAAAGCCCTTCATCATTGTGTGCGTATTTTTCCAGAGCTTATCTCTCCGTTCGGGTTCGCTCTCGATAATATCTATGGCGGCACTGACTGCCGCAACAGAGGCAGGCGGCGGACTGGCACTGAACATCAAAGCCCTCGCGAAATGCTTGATATAATGCACAACATCATCATCTCCGGCAATAAAGCCTCCGATGGATGCGAGCGACTTGCTGTAGGTGCCCATAATCAGATCTACGTTGTCTTCCATGCCGAAGTGTTCCGCAGTCCCGCGTCCGCTCTTACCCAGAACTCCAATTCCGTGAGCATCATCCACCATAACACGGGCGCCGTTATTATTTGCTATGCGTACTGCTTCAGGCAGATCGACAATATCTCCCTCCATGCTGAATACTCCATCAACAACCAGCATCTTCCCCCGTCCGTTATTTTCGGAAAAAACTCTGTCGAGGTCCGACATATCGTTGTGTTTAAACCGCCTGACCTCGCCATACGATAATTTGCAGCCGTCTACGATACTGGCATGGTCCATCTTGTCGATAATTACTACATCATCCTTACCGACAAGAGCTGATATGACTCCGAGATTCACCTGAAATCCCGTAGAAAACACAAGCGCCGACTCCTTTCTCATAAAACGGGCCAGCTTTTCCTCCAGCTTTACATGAATATCCAGTGTGCCGTTAAGAAATCGGGAACCGGCGCATCCTGTGCCGTATTTCTTCACCGCCTCAATTGCCGCCTCTTTTACTTTCGGATGATTTGTAAGGCCCAGGTAATTATTTGAGCCTACCATGATCATTTTTCTGCCGTTCAAAATCACTACAGGGTCCTGTGCGCTCTCGATTATCCTGAAAAAAGGATAGAGACCCGCGTTCTGGAGTTCCCTTGCTGTTGTAAACTTAAAGCACTTTTCAAATATATCGGTTGTTCCGGTCATAGCCATTGATGGATCCTGTACCAATCAGCTGTCCATCTTACTCCTTCCTTGATTTTTACCTGAGGCTCAAATTTCAGCCTCTCTGCCGCCTTTGACGCATCACAAACCCAGTGTGAATGTTTGAGTTCCCGCAACTTATCGCAATTAATAATAGACGGACTGCCGGACCGTCCCGAAATCAATCCCGCAACGGACATCATAAATCCCGGGACTTTGAGCTTTATCGGCCGCTTCTCAACAGCGTCGGCTATTGCGTTAATAACATCGTCGGAGGAGTAAATATCGCCATCAGACATAAAAAAGGTCTCCCCTCCGGAATTTTCATCAAGAGCAGAGAGTAGTATACCATGTATCAAGTCCTCAATATAAATAAAAGAATAACTGCACGGACCCCAAACAGGCGCGATCCCGGCTTTCACCAACTTGAAAAAAACAAGCATGTCCCTGTCGCGCGGCCCGTACACGGCAGGAGGCCTGATGACAACCACGGGGATATCCTGCTTACGCTCCAACACCAGCTGCTCGCCCTTGAGCTTGGATTGACCGTAGAAAGAAACCGGTACCGGAGTACAACCCTCTTTCAGGGGCACTCCATCACTGCTCGGACCCGCAGCAGCGAGACTGCTTATATAAACAAAACGTTTGATAGCATCATTCTTTTTGAGCACGGCCTGCAGCATATTGCCGGTGCCCCTCACGTTAGCATCTGAAAAATCAGCTTCGGAACGCGCCTTTGTCAAGCCGGCAAGATGAAATACATAATCAACATCTGCCACGGCCTCGTACAACGAATCTAACCGGCTGCAATTACCAGTCACCAGCCTGACATTAAGGTCCTCAAGGTACTGTAAATTCGACGTGCTCCTTACCAGACACGTGACTGCAAAACCTTTTTTTACCAGGGCATCTGTAAGATGGCTGCCTATAAAACCTGTTGCACCCGTAACAAGGGCTTTCATACTATTGCCTTTTTCATGCGTTCGTCTATTGTAAGGAAGGTGTCCCTATTTTTTCAAGGAAGCCCACCCTCCTGACCTTTACTTTAAGTCCCTTTATCGCTTCGACGGCAACGGCAGAGTCTTTCGGAATAAGTTCATCAGAATACGCGGACCACCATTCGCCATGAACAAGCACTGTACCGCCCTGAGGCGTTATTTCGGTCCTCGCCAGGCCTTCAAGACCTATAAGACCTTCAGCCCCGGTCAACGGCCTTCTTCTGAACGCCCTGTAAGCAAGCCCGACAGTAAATACAAAGAACAGGGCCGTGATTAAAGTAGCCGGAAGTACGACGGCCAGAGAGAGCCTGAACAAAGGCGAGGACGATTCAAAGAGCATGAGCGATCCGAAGATCAGCGCTATAACTCCGCCTATCGTAAGCATTCCATGGGAGACAATCTTGACTTCAAGAATGAAAAAAATAATGCCCAGAATAATCAGCAGCAGTCCGGCATAATTGACCGGCAGTGTCTGCAACGCGTAAAATCCGAGGATAAGACAAATGCCGCCCATTACCCCCGGGAAGATCGCTCCGGGATTGGTAAATTCAAAAAAAAGTCCGTAAAAGCCCAAAAGCATGAGGATATAAGCTACATTCGGGTTGCTGATCAGGTCCAGAATCCTGTACCTCATGCTCATTTCATGCTCGATCACTTTTGCACCGGCTGTTTTCAGCACTTTTTCTCCGGCAGCAGTGGTTACTTTCCTGCCGTCGAGTTTGGAAAGCAACTCAGTCACATCCTTTGCTACCAGATCAATCACATCGATTTTCAAAGCTTCAGTTTCAGTAATCGAAACGCTCTTGCGCACCGCATCTTCGGCCCACTGTTCGTTCCTCCCCCGCTGCTTTGCAAGCGACCTTATATAGGCAGCGGCATCATTGGTCACTTTTTCCGACATGACCTTGTCCATTTTTTCTCCCATAGTGACCGGGTGGGCAGCCCCGATGTTGGTCCCGGACGCCATCGCAGCTATATGCGCCGCCATTGTTATGAAAACGCCTGCCGATGCCGCACGGGAACCGCTTGGCGCAACATATGCGACTACCGGCACCGTGGAGCCGACAACATCCCTTACAATTTCCCGCATTGAGCTGTCAAGACCTCCAGGCGTATCAAGCCGGATAATCAGCGCCTCCGCTTTCATTTCAGACGCCTGACTGACGGCAGCGCCGATATATTCGGCAGCTACAGGATTGATAATGCCGTTAACGGTAATTAAAAGCACCCTCCTCTCCGATACGCCGGCTTCTTTACTCCCCGCGCAGATGCCGGGCGCATAGCTGACTATTGAGGCAAGGATTGCGAAAAGAAAAAAAAGAAGAACCCAAAAAGCAGACCCTTTGCTTTTACACATATTAAAATTATAGCATAGCTCCGTAAAACACTTGCCCTGTAATTCGGACAGTAGAAGAATCTCTGAATCCGCCCAGGCGGAGGAGTCTTGGTAACAGTTCTCGGCAAGTAAGCGTATAGCAGGCGCGAAACTGAAGTCCGAAGGGCTGAATTTTGCGCCTGTAGCGTGACGAGCCGTTAGAACTGTCAAGACGCAGCTGCTTACGGCACCTACTGTTGGGTCTGAGCGTAAGAGACTTATCCAGTGTCTGATTTGCAAATACTTGACACTATCATTTGACACTGATAACATTTCTGCATGCGCCAACTTAAGAAAGACAGTGACATGAAGGATGTGCTGGCAATTATTCTGGCCGGCGGCAAGGGCGAGCGTCTGCATCCCCTGACCATTCACCGTGCAAAGCCTGCTGTGCCCTTCGGAGGCAAATACCGCATAATAGATTTCACGCTCAGCAATTGTCTCAACTCAAATATCAGAAAGATGGCGGTCATAACGCAGTACAAATCGCTCTCCCTGGACCGTCATCTTGCCCTCGGATGGGCCACTCTCTTTAATCCTGAATTAAACGAATTCTTCATTTCCATCCCCCCCCAGCAGCGGGTCAGCGATCAGTGGTATGCCGGGACAGCCGACGCGGTATATCAAAATATATATTTTATCGAAAAAGAGGCCCCTCCCTATCTCATCATCCTCTCCGCCGACCATATCTATAAGATGGACTACTCGGAAATGTTCGCTTTTCACAGGGAAAAAAATGCAATCGGCACGGTTGCGGCGATTGAGGTAGACAGCAAAATTGCATCCTCCTTAGGCGTCATAGAGGTCGACGATGACTGGAAGATTATCGGTTTCCAGGAGAAACCTGATGAACCCAGGACTATGACCCTTAATACAACGCAGTGCCTTGCATCCATGGGCGTCTACCTGTTCAATACGGATATGATTATCGATGAACTCAAGAAGGATGCGGCTCTGTCCACAGCGCATGACTTCGGCAAGGATATCATCCCCCACCTGCTTAAAACCGGGAGGCTCTTTGCTTACAACTTTAAAGATGAAAACAGGAAAGCAGCTAAATACTGGCGTGACGTCGGAACGATTGACGCTTACTGGGAATCCAACATGGACCTTTGTTCGGTCGACCCACAGCTGAACCTTTATGATAACACCTGGTCTATCCGAACGCGCCAGGTTCAGAGTCCTCCCGCAAAATTCGTCTTCGCACAGGAGTATAAGGGAGGGAGACTCGGCATTGCGCTTGATTCCATTGTCTGCGACGGCTGTATAATAAGCGGTGGAAGGGTCCAAAATTCAATCCTGTCTCCCAACGTAAGAATAAACAGCTGGGCGCATGTAGAAGAATCCATTTTGATGGAAAATGTCGAGATCGGGAGACATTCAAAAATCCGCAGGGCCATTATCGATAAGGACGTATACATACCTTCAGACACGGTGATAGGGTATGACATCGAAGAAGACAAAAAACGGTTTCACGTGAGTCCCGGCGGTATCGTCGTAATTCCCAAATTCGTAAAAACCTCTTTATAGTATCTGCAATTCAGACAGTGCAGGGTTGTTTTTCTGCAGTCGAGCGCCGGGGTTCTATGCAGTGGGCGAGTAACGCCGAGCCCACATATATAACTGGAACTCATACTGTGTTCCGTATAAACTCCATGGTTGGCACAGAGGGCTATTCGCTCGCAAAGAAAAATTACCCTGTACTGTCTGAGTGAGGGGCGCCCCCGGCTACCGCCTGCCGGCTGATTCCACAAGAACATTATCTATCAGCCGCGTACCTCCGATCTTGACCGCAGCGGCAACAAGGTTCTGTTGTTTGAACTCAGAGAGCTCAAGCAGCGTCTTCGGATCATAAATCCCGGCGTATTGTATATCGGAAACAAGCGGTTCCGCTCTCAGAAGCGTTCCAAGTTCCTTCTTAACCTCCTCCGGCCCGGACGCGCCGGATTTAATCATCTGTGAGCAATGAAACAGTGTTTTATACAAAACTGCTGCAGCAGAGCGCTCGCCCGCGCTCAGGTATGCATTTCTCGAACTCATGGCAAGACCGTCACTTTCCCGCACCGTCGGACAGACGATTACTTCTATATCCAGATTCATGTCCTCCACCATCTTGCTGATTACTACAGTCTGCTGGAAGTCCTTTTGCCCGAAATAAGCCCTCGCAGGTTTAACTATATTAAACAACTTGCAAACTACGGTAACAACACCTGAGAAATGACCGGGTCTGAAACCCCCGCAAAGCCGGTCTGAGATACCTTCTACAGTCAGATGAGAAGCAAAGCCATCCGGATAGAGGTTTTTATCCTCCGGGACAAATAGAATATCTGCGTCCAGGGCCCGCAGTTTCTCCATATCATTGTCGATGGCCCGCGGATAGCTGTCGAAATCCTCTCCGACTCCGAACTGCAGGGGATTAACAAAAATACTGACCACTACAATTTCATTCTCGCTTTTGGCCCTTCTTATAATACTGAGATGGCCCTCGTGCAAAGCACCCATCGTCGGCACAAAACCAATTGTTTTCCCTTTGCAAATATGCCTTTTTGAAGTTTCTTGCATTATGCGGGGCATCCGTATCGTTTCCATAGCGAATTATAATAAAACAGGCAATAGGCTAAAGGCAAAAGGCTAAAGGCCCCACACCATTGCTTATATTCTTTCCTATCACCTATTGCCCCTTTTGCCTATTGCCTGTTTTATTATTGACAGCCGTTAATTATTGGTGTATAAGAATAATCAGGAGTCCACAAAAAAGGAGGTCACCAATGCCAAGCTATATCATTCTGAGCAAGTTAACTGATGAGGGGAGAAGGACCCTCAAGGAAAAACCTCAGAGGGTTCTTGAGGTCAACAAAGAAGTGGATGCGATGGGAATTAAAGTCAAAGAGCAGTATGCCGTACTGGGCCCCTATGATTTTGTGAGTGTCGTCGAAGCCCCTGATAATAACACCATAATGAAGATGTCTGTAGAGCTGGGTTCAAGGGGGTCTGTGCAATTGCTTACCCTGCCTGCAATAGAGGTCAATGATTTTGTAAAAATAATGAAATAAGCGCTCTTATAATTACCAATTAACTAATTACCAGTATCCGGCGATAAGGAAACTACTCCGGTCTTCTTATCGCCGGATACGGGTAATTAGTTTGGTAGTGGGCTGCCCTTTTTTTCACTACTTCACAAAAATTTCTTTTTTATGATATGGTGAAAGAATGTCTGCTTCGTATTAACTCGATGTGCAAGTTATTTATTCGCAGACCCTAAGGGGGGGAAGAAATGTCGAAAAAGGTTGTGCTGGCTTATTCCGGCGGTCTTGATACTTCTATTGTCATAAAGTGGCTGATCGAAACCTACCAGGCAGAGGTCATTGCCTTCTGCGCAGACCTGGGACAGGGTGAGGACTTGAACGCCATCTATGAAAAGGCCCTAAAGACCGGCGCTGTCAAGGCATATGTTGAAGATTTAAGAGATGAATTTGTGCGAGAGTACATTTTCCCTATGCTTCGCGCAAATGCGATCTATGAGGGAACTTACCTGCTCGGCACATCCATAGCACGGCCTTTGATAGCTAAAAAACAAATATCTATAGCGCTGAAGGAGAATGCCGATGCAGTAGCTCACGGTGCAACAGGCAAAGGCAATGATCAGGTCCGTTTTGAACTTACCTATTATGCTCTCAAACCTGACATAACGGTCATTGCGCCGTGGCGCGAGTGGTCGTTCAATTCGCGCCAATCATTAATCGACTATGCGCAAAAACACGGCATTCAGGTGCCTGTCACAAAAGAAAAACCTTACAGCACCGACAGGAACATCTTTCATATCAGTTATGAGGGCGGCATACTTGAAGACCCATGGGCTGAGCCTACCGGAGATATGTATACCATGATGATACCGCCAGAGAAAGCACCTGACAAGCCGCTTTATATAGATATAGATTATAAAGAAGGCAATCCGGCAGGCCTCGACGGCAAAGCGCTTGCTCCGGTGGCCCTTTTTGAAAAACTCAATACCATCGCAGGCGAGAACGGTGTTGGAAGAATCGACATAGTGGAAAACAGGTATGTGGGAATAAAGTCACGGGGCGTCTATGAAACTCCGGCAGGCACTGTACTTCACGTTGCGCACAGGGCGCTGGAATCAATAACGCTCGACAGAGAGGTATTGCATATGCGCGACTCGCTTATCCCCAAATATGCGGAACTCGTTTATTACGGATACTGGTTTTCTCCTGAGAGGGAAGCGTTACAGTTACTAATGGACGGTATACAGAAAAACGTAACTGGTACAGTCCGGCTTAAATTATATAAGGGGAATTGCATAATTGCTGGCAGGAAATCGCCATTTTCGCTTTATAACCGGGAACTTGCGACTTTTGAGGCCGAAAAGGTATATAATCAGAAGGACGCTGAAGGTTTCATCAAACTCAACGCTCTGAGATTGAAAGTGAAATAACCGACCGATATGCCCTTAACGCAATGATATCTTCGCCCAAGGCCTCTGATTTGAAATATCTGCTCGCCCTATCCTTTATCGACAGCATCGGGCACGCTACGACATCGCGGCTTCTTTCGGCATTTCATTCTCCTGAAGCCATATTTGACGCGGGACTTTCAGATATTGCCGCTGTTGCCGGTATAGGCCCTGCAAAGGCAAAAAAGATAAAGGAATTCGTCTCATGGGACAGTGTTGAAAAAGAGATGGAAAAAGCAAAAAACAGCAATATACGGATCATCACACTTTTTGATAAGGAATATCCTGAGTCTCTCAGACATGTTGATAATGCCCCGGCTTTACTTTATTTAAAAGGCTCCCTGATCGAGGAGGACCGCTTCGCGCTCGCTATAGTGGGTTCGCGGATAATGAGCGACTATGGAAGGAAGATCGCCGCGGACCTGTCATACCAACTCGCCTTATCAGGGCTGACTATAGTCAGCGGCATGGCCCGGGGTATCGATACTGTGTCTCACGCCGCTGCATTGAAGGCAGGCGGCAGAAGCATTGCTGTTTTAGGTTGCGGTCCCGACATCTGTTATCCTTCGGAAAATAAACGCCTGATGAATGACCTCTCATTGTCAGGATGCGTGCTCAGCGAATTCCCATTGGGTACACGGCCTGTAAAAGAAAACTTTCCGCGGAGAAACAGACTCATAAGCGGCCTCTCCCTCGGCGTGCTTGTGGTGGAGGCAACAATACGCAGCGGTTCACTTATCACAGCGGGTTTGGCGCTGGACCAGGGCAAAGAGATATTTGCCGTTCCCGGCAACATCACTTCAGGCAATTCGGAAGGGACCAATGGTTTGATCAGAAAGGGTGCTAAACCTGTTCAGTGTGCAGCAGATATTCTGGAGGAGTTGTCTCCTCAGATAAAAGGTCTTCTGCGCTCGGTGAAAACCCAGTCGTCCGGACCTCACGCAACCGACCGACTTGAAATAAATAATGAAGAAAAGGCAATATGTAATATTTTGGCTGGAGGATCGCGGCATATAGACCATATTTCAAGGGAACTCAAGATACCTCCTGCCAGGCTTTCGGGACTCTTGCTTGGACTGGAGATTAAAGGCGTGTTACTGCAGACAGAAGGTAATAATTATTCTATACTTTAATTAATTACGAATTACGAATTATAAATTACGAATAAATGAGAATAATGTTTTCTCCACAATTCTTAATTCATAATTCTTAATTCGTAATTAATCAAAGTGTAAAGAGGAGGACATGTGGCGAGACGATTGATGGAGGTACTTAGAGTTCTTGCAAAAGAGCTTATTGACAAGGGGTACGACGCCGACGATATGCTGAAAAAAGTAAGCGCATTTGATATAGATTTTTTGATGGTCAAGGAAGAGCTTGTGACCCTTGAACTGACAAAATATATCGATGATACGGAGCTTGACACTATCAGGGCGCTTCTTGCTTATATACTTATGAAAGATACCGACCTTGAGACCGAAGAAGTATATGCGTTTATTTTCGGCAGGGGACGCCAGATTACCTGGAACTAATCAAAATATAATGACGCGGTGACGCGGCGATACGGTGACGCGGGGAAAAAATCGTTCAGTTTTGCAGTTTCCCCGTGTCTCCCCATCTCAGTGTCCCCGTGTCCCATTTTTAGGAGGAGGAAATATTGAAGTCTCTTGTAATCGTAGAGTCGCCGGCAAAGGCGAAGACCATAAATAAGATACTGGGAAAAGATTTTGTATTAAAGGCCTCGGTCGGGCATGTTAAGGACTTGCCTAAAAAAGAGCTGGGGGTGGACGTCGAACATAATTTTTCCCCCACTTACATAACCATTCCCGGCAAGGAAAAGGTCTTAAAAGAACTCAGGAGTGAGGCGAAGAAAGCAGGGGCGATATACCTGGCTACCGACCCTGACCGCGAGGGAGAAGCAATCGCCTGGCATATAGCTGAAGATATACAATCGCCCGGGAAGAAAATTTACCGCGTTACTTTTCATGAGATAACTGAGAGGGCTGTCAGGGAGGCCATGGAACATCCCGGCGCTGTCGATATCCACAAAGTGGAGGCACAGCAGGCCAGGAGAATTCTTGACAGGCTGGTAGGTTATAAGCTCAGCCCCTTTCTCTGGAAAAAAGTCAGGAGAGGATTAAGCGCAGGCAGAGTGCAATCAGTCGCAGTAAAACTTGTCGTAGACAGAGAGCGGGAAATAGAGGCTTTTAACAAGGAAGAATACTGGACCATCGAGGCGCTGCTTCATCCGGAACATGGTCAGGGCGCTGATTTTTGGGCGCGCCTTTATAAATACAGGAACGCTCTGGTCATAAACCGTGATGAACCCGAAGGCAGGCGTTTCCTGATTACAGATGCCGGAACAGCTCAGAATATAGCCGACGACATTAAAACAAAAGATATTTTTCTCTCCTCAATAGAGAAAAAACTCCGTAAGAAGACGCCTGCTCCGCCATTTATAACAAGCACAATCCAGCAGGAGGCGTCACGGCGGCTCAGGTTTCCGGTAAAAAGGACTATGATGCTGGCCCAGCAGCTCTATGAAGGGATAGAATTGGGCAAGGAAGGCTCGGTCGGATTAATTACATATATGAGGACCGACTCTTTCAGGATAGCTCCGGAGGCCCAAAAATGGGCATCAGAGCTTATTGTCCAAAACTTCGGAAAGGAATATGTGCCTGAAAAACCGCCATTCTATAAAAGCAAAGGAAGCGCTCAGGAGGCGCACGAGGCCATCAGACCCACATACCCTGATAAGCATCCTGAATCAGTAAAAACCTTCTTAAGCAGGGACCAATTTAATCTTTACAGTTTGATATGGAACAGATTCATTGCAAGCCAGATGAGTCCTGCACAACTTGAGCAGACAACATTTATCATCGGCCTGAAGGATGCCGGAGTTGAACTGGCTGGGACCGAATTGCGAACGTCCGGCACGGTCATACGATTCCCCGGCTTCATGGCCCTGTATACGGAGAGCAAAGACGATATTGAGGATGAAGAGGGAGGAATACTTCCCCAGCTGAAAGAGAATGACACGCTTGGGAATGGTGAGATAAAAACAATACAGCATTTTACCCAGCCGCCGCCCCGCTATACCGAGGCAACTCTTGTTAAGACCCTCGAAGAAAAGGGTATCGGAAGGCCCAGCACTTATGCCGCGATACTTTCCACAATCCAGGACAGGAAGTATGTGGAGAAAAACGAAGACAAGAGATTTTTCCCAACAGAGCTGGGAGTCGTCGTTAATGACCTGCTTGTGGACAAGTTCCCTGAGCTTATCGACCTGGGTTTTACCGCGAAAATGGAAGAGGAGCTTGACGAAATAGAGAGCGCTAATCTCAAATGGGTCAAGGTGGTAAAAGACTTTTATACCCCCTTTAATCATGATCTGGTCGAGGCGTCAAAGGATATGGCAAAGGTAAAACCGCAGGATATCCCCACAGAAGAGGTGTGCGATAAATGCAGCTCGCCGATGGTGATAAAATGGGGCAGGCACGGACGGTTCCTTGCTTGCTCCGCGTACCCCAATTGTAAGAATACTAAGCCGCTGGAGGGTGATGCCTCACAGCAGAAAGCGGAGCAGGTACTTACTGATAAGACCTGTGAAAAATGCGGAGCTCCAATGGCTTTTAAACAGGGCAGGTATGGCAAGTTCCTGGCATGTTCCCGCTATCCTGACTGTAAAAATACGAAACCCATCTCAACCGGAGTGAAATGCCCGCTCGATGGAGGAGATATTGTAGAAAGAAAAACAAAACGCGGCAGGTCGTTTTGGAGCTGCAGCAACTACCCGGACTGCAAATTTGCGCTCTGGCTCAAGCCGGCGCCAATACAGTGTCCCAAATGCAATGCGCCCTTTTTAACAGAAAAACGAAATAAGACAGGAGAGGTGTTTTACGTCTGCGAAAACAAGGAATGTGATTACATGTCTGAGGAGAAAAAAGAAGAAACGGCTACTCAGTAATGTACCGACCTTTTATCATCGGCGTCGGCGGAGCCCGTAGCGGCGCAGGGAAAACCACTGTTGCTTCGTTCCTGCTGAAAGCCTTCCGCACTTGCGACCTTTCGCACTTCCGGGATTTAAAGCATTGGGGCGCAATCAAATACACTAAAACTGAACTTTACACATCGCTTACTGATGACAGGGCTATTCTCGACCGGAAAGATAAAGACACCGGCAAGCTCCTCAGCGCAGGCGCTGCAGAAGTTTTGTGGATACAGGGGCCGCCTGAAGGACTCGAAGATACAGTATCTATCGCAATCAACAGGCTGTCCCATCTTGACGGCATAATCATCGAAGGAAACAGCGCAATTGAGTTTTCGAATCCCGATGTAGTAATATTTATATTGGCCGAATGTGGAGAGACGGAAAAGGCCTCTGCGCTCCGGTTAATTAAACAAGCTGATATTATTGTATTACCCGCAGGCAGTAAGCCGCATGCCGCGCATGAAAATGTTGATTCTGCCCGCTTTGTGTACTTTGACCCTGAAGATAATAGAACGGACCAGGAGCTGTTGGAGTCTATGGAATCAATTATTGAAAAACGCATCTTTGACAGGATCAGGCAGTTGTTGATGGAAAACGCAGTCGACGGCAGACTCGGTTGCGCAGCTGCCCGAAGCATAGCAGAGGAATTAAAAGCGCCATACAGTCACGTTGGCAGGGCTGCCGACGAACTGAAGATAAAAATAATGAATTGCGAGCTTGGCTGCTTCTGATGGGAACCATACTTTTCGAACTGGCCCTCACCTGTTATTTTGCAGTAACCATTATAGGCATTATCGAGCTTTTCAGAGGAAGCAAAGACTCGTCCCTGCCAATGCTTATTGTCGCCGGGGCCGGCTTCCTGATACATTCGGCAAGCATTGTCTACCGCTATGTCTCGTCCGGGCATCTGCCCATTACAAGCATGCATGAGGCTGCATCCTTCTTCGCATGGTGCATTGTACTCTTGTTCTTTTTCCTGGAATACCGCTACAAAATAGGCATTATAGGCTCTTTCATTCTGCCGATAGTATTTATGCTTATGCTCACCTCGTCAGTGCTTCCCCGTGAGATCCGGCCCCTCGGACCTGTACTCCAAAGCTACTGGCTGGGTATACACACCTTCTTTGCCTTTCTCGGCAACGCGGCGTTTGCCGTGGCCTTCGGCATAGGCATCATGTACCTGCTTCAGGAACATTACCTGAAATCAAAACATACGCACGGGCTTTTCAAAAGGCTGCCGAGCATACAGGTGCTTGACGAAATAAACTATAAATTGATTTCACTGGGTTTTCCCCTTTTGACCCTCGCTATAGTTACCGGCGCACTGTGGGCTGAAAGCGCCTGGGGAAGCTACTGGAGATGGGACCCGAAAGAAGTATGGTCACTCATAACATGGTTTACTTATGCCCTCATCCTTCATATCAGGCTGACTGCAGGATGGAGAGGCAAGAGGGCCGCCATACTATCAATCATCGGTTTTATAATCGTCCTGTTTACTTTTTTCGGAGTTAATTTCTGGCTTAAGAGCCTGCATTCATTCTCATGAAAGTACTTGTTATAGGTTTAAATCACAAAACTGCCAATGTTGAAACAAGAGAGAGGCTCGCCTTCAACGGGGCCAAACTCGAAGAAGGTGTTCTCGGCCTCCGTAAAATCAGCGGAGTAAAAGAGGCCGCCCTCCTCTCAACCTGCAACAGGGTCGAGTTATATGCCTGCGTCAGCGATCCCCCTGTCGCGGTTGAAAATATAAAAAACTTCCTTTCTTCCTATCACAATATCATCAGAAACGATTTTGAGAAATCCCTGTACACGCATACGGAATCGGATGCGGTCAGACACGTCTTGCGCGTTGCGTCGAGCCTTGATTCCATGGTATTAGGAGAACCGCAAATCCTCGGCCAGTTAAAAGATATGTTTGATTTTGCCCTGAGCAAAAAGACAACCGGCATACTGCTCAATCAATTGATGAAGAAGGCCATCTCAACAGCCAAGAGGGTGCGGACAGAAACAAAAATTGCTGAAAATGCCGTTTCGATCAGCTTCGCGGCAGTCGAACTCGCCAAAAAAATCTTTACCGATCTTTCCACTAAATCCTTTATGCTGCTCGGCGCCGGAGAAATGGCTGAACTGGCTGCCCGCCACCTTGTAAATAACGGCGTAAAAGAAGTGGCTGTGGTCAACAGGACATACAACCGCGGGTGTGAACTGGCAGCCGAATTCAGCGGCAAGGCCGTTCGTTTCGAAGACTTTTTGCATGAACTTGCGCACATGGATATTATTATCTGCTCTACCGGGGCCCCATCTTTTATATTGAACAGAGAGCAGATGAACAGGGTGATGAAGGAGAGAAAGCACCGTCCTGTCTTTATTATCGACATATCAGTGCCCAGAAACATTGACCCTGAAATAAACAAAATAGAAAATGTTTACCTTTATGATGTCGATGACCTGCAGGAAGTGATCGACTCCAATATTCTTGAAAGGGAAAAAGAGGCTGAAAAGGCTGAAATGATAATAAACGAGGAGGTTGAGAAGTTCATAAAATGGATGTCCTCGCTCGATTCGGTGCCTACGATTGTAGCTCTGCGCCGGAAGGCTGAAGAAATCAGAAACGAAGAACTCGACAAATTCAAAGTCAAATTCCCGGATATGGGCGAAGAGCGTCTGAGGGCCGTGGAATACCTTGCTACAGCAATTGTCAATAAGCTGATCCATCCGCCGACTTCTGCTCTCAAGAATGACGCCGAAGACCGCGACGAACTCATTGCCATGATAAAAAAACTTTACGGCCTTAACGGCAATAACCATGAGGAATAAAATTCCCCTGCGGAGTACGTGCGTAAATAAAGCCTCCCTGTATGTTAGTTCTTTCTAATAACTGATGGCTGTCATTTAAAGTTGGGAGAACAATGCTGCTGCTTTACATTTTGCCGATTCCGTGATAACTTTTACCTGAGGCAAGAAGGGGTTTGCGATATGCCTGACAGGCTTGTCTTTGCTGTTCTCTGTTACTCAGCTGTTTTGGTACAATGCCGGAGGCCGCATAATTGAGAGCAAAAATACACTATGTTTTTACTGTTCTTGTTTTAACGTATTACAGCGCGGTAGTCTGTCCTTATATTACTAACCTGACCGTCCCAACACGATTGACCATTTTTATCTTTGCCTTTGTTCCGATGTACCTCTTCAGGATATGGCTGCTTAAATTATTTGTTCATAATGCACCTTATCTTTCACGTGTCAAAAGACAATATTTTCTCGAACTGGGAATTTTTGTGACAGCAGGGCTGATAGTTACCGTGTATGACCTTTTGTCCTTTAGTTTTCCTCTGACAAGCGGTTTAAAGGTGGTATTAGGAACTCTCGCATTAGGTTTTTTCGCTGCCACAGACCTATCGATCGAACATGAAAGAAAACTCTATGAACACATGCGGGAAATCGGAGAAGAAGTAAAAATAACCGGACGCTACGTTCCTCTTCCGATTAAATTCCTGACAGTTGCGACCATGAGTATCATTTCCATTACTATAATAGGCATTCTTATCATATTAAAAGACATAGCATACCTTCATGCTACTACGGCCAATATTTCGGAGGTTGCCAGATCATTCATGATAGAATCTTCTTTTATAGGAGCAGTTTTTTTCATTGAGATCATGAATTTAATAGTCTCTTATTCTTTAAATACAAAAATATTTTTTGACAACGAAAATAAGGCATTGATAGGTGTGTCCGAAGGTAATCTCAAGAGCCGTGTGACAGTATCGACAAACGACGAATTTGGCGTGATGGGAGCTTACACCAACCAGATGATATTGAACCTCCAACAGCGTACCGAGGAGCTTCAACGCACTCAGGAGGTGACCATCTTGTCGCTCGCTTCATTGGCAGAGACGCGGGACAACGAAACCGGAGCTCATATTCTCAGGACACAAAGATATGTAAAGGCGCTGTCCGAACATTTGAAACACCATTCCAAGTTCAGCAGTTTTTTAAGCGAAGACGTCATTAGTCTCCTGTTCCAGTCAGCTCCCCTTCATGACATAGGAAAGGTCGGCATCAGGGATGCTATCTTGCTGAAGCCCGGCAAACTCAACGATGAGGAGTTCGAAGAAATGAAGAAGCACACCATATACGGCTACAATGCGCTCCTGGAGGGACAGAAAAGGCTCGGCAGCAACTCTTTTCTCAGGTTGGGCGGAGAAATAGCTATCTCGCATCATGAAAAATGGGATGGAACAGGGTATCCAAAAGGATTGAAACACGAAGATATTCCTATTTCCGGCAGACTTATGGC
>JBEKJD010000026.1:17550-18035 GCA_050011415.1 Dissulfurispiraceae bacterium
TGTGTATGACGCACTCATCAGTAAAAGGATTTACAAAGACGCCTTTACCCATGATACAGCCAAAGACATTATAGTAACGGGCAAGGGAAGCCACTTCGATCCTGACATGTGCGAGGCCTTTCTTGCAATAGAGCAAGAATTTCTCGGCATCGCACAAAAATACGGGGACCATACCACACATAAAATACCTGACATCACGGATAAGGATTGAGGAGGAATGATGTTTACACCGGGGACGTTTTCGGAGTAATCATCCTTCATACTTGTCTGCAATAATTAAAGGATGGTGATAACTATGAATCAGATAAAGAACCGAATCACTCTGTCTTTGACTCTTCTTGTTTTGGTATTGTTTCTCTTTTCAGGTTATGGGATTTCTACAGCACAAGATGCGGGAACATCCAAGGTGATCTTTTACGTTAAATGATTTGACGTTGGCAAGGAGGCCCTGGAAGGGCTGAAAGGTGTGAAGAGAGTTGAAAAAG
>JBEKJD010000027.1:0-16035 GCA_050011415.1 Dissulfurispiraceae bacterium
GTCAAGATAAGGTGTGTCGATCTGGTTGAGGTCGCCTGTAAAAACGATTTTTGTTCCCTCTCCGCAACGCGTGACAATAGTCTTTACATCAATAGGCCTGAGGTTTTGCGCCTCGTCAATGATAAAATAACGCTTGGGCAGGCTGCGTCCCCTTATATACGTCAGCGGCTCCACCTGCAAAAGGTCGGCATCTATAAGATATTGATAGCTTCTTATTGAGGAGGCATTGGTCCTGTCTTTTATTATTCCCTTTGGAGTGTTGACTATAACTTCAAGGTTGTCGAAGATCGGCTGCATCCAGGGCGTCAGCTTCTCCTCGAGATCTCCCGGCAGGTAGCCGAGATCATTGCCCATGGGCACTATCGGTCTTGAGACGATGACCTGTTCGTAAAGCGCTGATTTCTTCGTGATCTGGGATGTCTGATGAAGCCCTGCGGCAAGAGCGAAAAGGGTTTTGCCTGTGCCCGCATTTCCTATAAGCGCAGCTATTTCGACCGTAGGGTCTGTCAATGCATCTACGGCGCACTCCTGCTCCAGGTTCCGAGGCGCTATTCCCATCAGTTCCTTGGCCCGTTTCACAACTTTCAGCCTGTCTTTTCCTGTAAGTTTATACAGGCTGCTGTCATTCAATAAATAGCGCTGGGAAAAAATTCCATTGGTGTTATCGCCATTTGTAAGTACCTTGCCGTATTGCTGGAAGAGTGAAGTCTTATCGTTCTTGTAATCTTCGACAGGGATGCCCAGGGATTCAGCCTTTATTCTCACCGCCGTGTCTTTAGAAACCAGTATTACCCGCAGCGGATTCCCATTTTCATCTTTGGGCTCTTTTTTTGTGATGGTGAGGGCGGTCTTTATGATTTGGTTGTCTTCTGTGCCTTCAAGGAATTTTAGCGATGAGTTATTTTCCGGCAGGCATACCGTCATAGTTCCGCCTGATTCCATCATTACCCCTGATGAGAGAGAACCCTTTTCTCTTAATTCGTCTACTATCCTCAACACCTGCCTGGCAGAAGCAGCGATCTCCCCGCGCCCCTTTTTCAGGCTGTCCAGTTCTTCAATTACAACAAAAGGAATGGTAATATCATTGTTGTCAAATTTGTAGATTGAGGCAGGGTCATGGATCAGGACATTAGTGTCCAGCACGAAAATTTTTTTCATCTGCTGCCCTCCAGTGGTATATAAATTATCGAAAATTGCAAAGTGTCGAATGAAACGATAAGGGACTGAAACTGATTGCGAGAGGCTTTTACGATTAGAATGATATAGTTATTACATTCCATCTTTCGGTATATTATTGCATAAATAATGTTACAAAAGTATTAAATTTTTTCAGAGGAACGGATCGGCAGGGGCAGGCTGCTTTTCGGAGCGCTGAAACTACTTTCATACCCGGAGAGAATTCGTTATAGTAGCCCTGTCCCTACCCATTCCCGGCTGGGGCTCGGCGTTACTCGCCCCTGTTGGAGCAGACCCGTGCATCGCTCCAATAGAAAAATTGGGATTTGCCGACAAAAGTAGTTTCAGCGCGTCGAAAAACAAGTGCTCCCCTTCTCCTGCCTTCCTTACAAAAAAAACTAACCGGCTACCGACTCAAAGGGCAGTTCTCGCAACGAGGCTTCGGTTTGCAGTAGTCTTTTCCCACCATGACAAGAAGGGCATGGTATTCATTGAAGAGTTCCGTGTCCTGGTCCAGCGCCTCGTGGAAAAGCAGCTGGTATTCATCGTAGGAGGCCCTGAAGTCAATAATGCCGTGCCTGGACAATACCCTCTTTGTGTAGGCGTCAATAACAAATACCGGCTTGTTAAGCGCATACAGGAGAATTGAATCAGCTGTTTCAGGCCCGATGCCGTGCACATTCAGCAGTGAATGTCTGAGAGAAGCCGTATCGCCTTTGCCCATCTTTTTCATGCTGCCCCCGTATGTTTTCATGAGAAAAGCGAGGAAGGCCCTTAATCTTCCCGCTTTTATATTGAAGTATCCCGAGGGCCGAATTAGCGAAGCCAGGTTTGCAGCCGGGATATTGTGCAGCGCGCGGGCGCTGAGCAGGCGTGCTGCTTTGAGATTGGCTATTGCCTTTTCGACATTGGACCAATTGGTGTTCTGGGTGAGAATCGCCCCCACAGCAACTTCAAAGGGACTGTCCCCAGGCCACCAGTGCTGGGGGCCATAAGCAGCGTAAAGCTTATCATAGATTTCGAGCAGGGTCTTTTTTTTACTTTTGGCAGTCACTCTTAGCTGGCTTTCTTCGTCATTTTGTATACAAAAGCCAACACCTCGGCGACTGCTTTGTAAAGTTCAGGCGGAATCTCCTGGTAGAGATCAAGCGCTGAAAGGACTTCAACAAGCTGAGGGTCATCCCTTAAAGGAATATTGTGCTCTCTTGCTATGCTGAGTATCCTTTCGGCAATGACTCCGCTTCCTTTGGCAATGACTCTGGGTGAGGCATCTTTTTCAGGTCTGTACCTTAGTGCTGCGGCCTTTTTCTGTTTGTCAATCATGCCTTAATACTCAAAATCCTTTCAGAAGATCCGAGTTTCTCAAGATGCTCCATGGAGGCGTCGGTCTTATCGAGCATATGGACTGCTTTAAGGCTCAGACCTTTTTCCCTGAATGAAGATTTAAGCTCCTCCAGATTGGAGCTTAACAGAGAATCGGTTTCCGGGTTCTCAGCCTTAAAGGATACAAAGAAGTCTTTTTTATGCATCAACACAAGTATGGAAAGGGTCCCGAACTTATCGAGATCAAGATTGACCCTGCACGAGGACGATGTGTCGCTTCCAGTACCGGCCCGGCCTTTTTTGAACGCCACCTCGCCGTCCTTTAACTCTTTCCAGTTGACCGGCAGAAAGGTGTAGAAAGAGTCGGTGGTTTTCGAAAGGGCCTGGAATGTTTCTATATCTTTCAGGAGACCTTCAATCTTGCCTTGCAGATTTTTTAAGGCAGCAGCATGGGCAGTTTCTTTCAGCGCGGCAGTCGCTGTTGAATCTTGAGCTGCGCGGATGCTATCAGGCGGAACGGAAAGGCGTTCCTTTAATTCCAGAAGCACTGCCTTCAGGTCGTTTTTCAGCGCAGGAAGTGCATCGCGGGTTTTGACCTGCGGTACTGAAGTCTGGTCATCTGTGTGCGCTACCAAAGGTGTCTCATCTTGTGGGGCTGCGGGAGCAGCTACGGATACCCCGTCACTGACTGCCACATCTTCTGTACCGGATAACAATTCCGGTGTCACAGGAAGGTCGCTGATCTTTTTGGGTTGGAAATCCTGCGGCAAGGCCGGCCCTGCTGTCTGCTCCTGGCTTTCTGTGTCCGCGGGCACAGCAGGGAACTGCATTTGGATTGCCTCGGCTTTGAGCTTCGCTTCCAGAACAACGCCGGTATTCAGCAGGGCATTCTTGAGGGGCGAGGAAAGGAGACTTTCCATATTGAGCATTATATCAGTTTTGAAATTCTCGGCTGCAGGGGAGTTTGCCAATGTATCGGAAAGCTGGTTCGACACTGTCACAAGCCGTGACTGAATGCTCTGACCTGTTGATCTGAGACTTGCAAGCAGGAGATCCTGCAGTTGTGTTTTAGTTTCTTCCGGCAGCGCATTAATATCGGCTGGCAGGGCCTTTAAAAGGCTTTCAACTTTATTGAGAGGGAAAGTGTCCGCCTCACTGCTTTGTGCGGTGGGGCCTTTGTCTGCTGTAAGGGTTGCGGCGCCGCTTTGTGTGGCAGCGCTTCTGTCTCCTGTCAGAGTTGAGGCACTGTTTTGGTCTTTGGGCAGACTATCCGACAACTCCAGAATAAGTCCGGCAAGGGTCTGACCTTCAGAGGTAGACATGAAGTTTTCGGAAGGGGCAGCGGCCTGCGAAGTCTCCTCATAGCAGATAAAACGAAGCCTGAGTTCATTCGCAGAAGATGGGGAATCGGATACCTGGAAAAAAGCCGTCTCCCCCTGCTGCAACGGAACATCGGTTTTTGCAGTAATAATTTCGCCTTTTATCCTGAGCGTCACAATTCCCGATGACAGGACATTTGTAACTTCCGCCTTCACAGTTTCACCCGGAGAGAGCAGCACTGACTTGCCCGGGGCGCTTTCAATCGTGAGGTTCCCGTTAACGAGACTTGTAATCTTGAAATTAATCATGATGCGTTCTATTATTATATCACTAACGTTTCTTTCTTTATTTCGTGTATTTTCTAAAAAAATGAAGGAATGGGAAAAAATTTTGAATTTTGATGGTCTTTTAAAAAGGCGTCATACCCGCGAAGGCGGGTATCCAGAGCGCAAGCAAATACCTAAGAAGACTGGATTCCCCGATCAAGTCGGGGAATGACAGCCTGATTGAATCATACTTTATAGACGGACACTAACTAATTTCTGCAGAGATACTAAGGGAGATTACATGCTTGATGCGCGCTTTGTGAGGGAGAACATTGAATTAGTAGAAAAGGCCATGGAAAGAAGGTGTTACGGTATCGACTTCTCAGATTTCCTGAGAATGGAGGAGGAACGGCTTGGATTGCTGAAGGAATCCGAAGAGCTTAGGAACAAGAGAAATGTTGTATCTGAAGAGATAGGAAAGCTCAAGAGACAGAAGAAGGATGCTGAAGGACTTGTTTCGGAAATGAAAGCCGTATCTGAAAGGATCAAGGAGATTGAAGAGAAGCTTAAAGGTATTGAGCAGAATACAGGGCAGTTTCTGCTGAATATTCCCAATATCACCCACGAGTCTGTCCCTGCAGGGACAGACGAAACCGAAAACGTGGAAGTAAGAAAATGGGGAGAACCGAAGATATTTGACTTTGAGCCGCTGAACCACTGGGACATTGCAGAGACGCTTGGCATCATTGATTTTGAGCGTGGAGCAAAGATTGCGGGAGCGCGTTTTTCATTGATGAAGGGGGCCGGGGCGCGCCTTGAAAGGGCCCTCATGAATTTTATGCTCCATTTAAATACCGAGAAAGGCTATACCGAGATATTCCCGCCGCTTCTGGTAAACAGGGAGAGCATGACCGGGACCGGGCAGCTTCCAAAGTTCGAGGCGGAATTGTTCAGGATACTTGACCCTGAGTTGTACCTTATCCCTACAGCGGAAGTGCCGGTGACCAACATACACAGGGATGAAATTTTAAGGGAAGACCAACTCCCCATTTATTATACTGCCTATACTCCCTGCTTCAGGCGCGAGGCGGGATCATATGGAAAAGATGTACGTGGACTCATACGTCAGCACCAGTTTAACAAAGTGGAGATGGTGAAGTTCGTAAAGCCTGAAAATTCCTATGACGAGCTTGAAAAACTGACAGCCAATGCGGAGGACATATTGCAGAAGCTCGGTCTCCCTTACCGCGTTATTGTCCTGTGTGCCGGAGATATTGGATTTTCCTCAGCCAAGACCTATGATATCGAGGTCTGGCTGCCAGGCCAGAACAGATACCGCGAGATATCCTCTTGCTCGAACTTTGAGGATTTTCAGGCACGCAGGGCCAACATCAGGTTCAGGAGAGAAGGCAAAAAGGGAACGGAATTCGTCCATACTTTAAACGGCTCCGGATTGGCAATCGGCAGGACACTGGTTGCCATCCTGGAAAATTGCCAGCAGAAAGACGGCACTGTGCTGGTGCCTGAGGCCTTGAGACACTACATGGGAATGGACATCATAAAATAATATATTCCATGGAATCACTGTCCGCAATGCTCCGGAATACCCATCAAGGGGAAGTAATGTATAATACCGGATTGCAATGAAAATTAAGAAAGGAGAAATCCAATGCCGGAATTCAGGAATGTTACAGTAGTAAAAAGAGCTAATGTTTATTTCGACGGTAAGGTCACGAGCAGAACGGTGCTTTTTGGTGACGGGTCAAAGAAAACGCTCGGGATAATGCTTCCCGGTGAATATGAATTCGGCACTGATGATAAAGAGCTGATGGAGATACTTTCGGGTGAACTTGAAGTATTGCTGCCTGGCGAAGAAACGTGGAAGCATATTAAAGGTGGCGAATCATTTGAAGTTGCACCCAATGAAAAGTTTAAGTTGAAGGTAAAGGCCCTGACAGATTATTGCTGTTCTTTCATCAAATGACAATATCAGCAATTCAGACAATTGAGGTATACTTACAATCATGGTAAGAATTGCGGTAATTGACGGGCAGGGCGGGGGCATAGGGAGCCTCATAATCAAGCGGTTAAAAGAGGCGCTGGGAGACAAAATAGAAGTTATCGCCCTCGGCACCAACTCCACGGCTACCATGGCAATGATGAAGGCCCGGGCAAACAAGGGCGCAACCGGGGAAAATGCCATACAATGGAATACCGGCAGGGTTGAAATAATAACGGGACCGCTCAGCATCATGCTGGCTAATGGTATGATGGGAGAACTTACCTCAAAGATGGCGGAGGCTATAGCATCGTCTTCCGCAAAAAAAATCCTTCTCCCATTGAACCAGGAGGACATCGAGGTGCTGGGCACTGGGAAAGAACCACTGCCGCATCTAATAGAAAAACTCGTTGAACGCATAAAGGAGGTTGTTCATGTGTGAAGCAAATGCGTATATTTATAAAGACGGGAAAGAAAACCTTTATCTGGAAAACGTTGATGTTCTGATTCCGGAGGGCGGCACGGTTTTCCTCAGGAACCTTTTCGGCGAGCAGAAGACCTTTGAGGGACACGTGAAGGAAATATCGCTGCTCAGGCATAAGATACTGCTTGAAGAGAAGAAGTGAATGGCGCTCATGCCGGAAGGACTATGATCAGAAAGGCCCTGCTGCTTAAAATTTTCGATGCCGCCAATATGCAACGGTGGAACGACAAGATACGCCCTGTCGAGCTGAGAGAGCTGGACAAGCAGGCCCACAAGATGATGCTGGCGTATTTTTTGGGTAAATTCGAGGAGGACCAGCAAGGGTTTGACTGGATAGAGATTATTGAGGGAGGCATATTCGAATTTTTGCAGCGTCTCGTTATCACTGATCTGAAACCTCAGATTTTTTACAAAATAAAGGAAGATAAAGCTAAATACCGGGAGCTGAATGCATGGGTCTATGATAAACTGAAGCCTATCATATCGTCCTTGGGAGATACCTTCTGCAATAAATTCAGGGACTACTTTACGGATTGTCCTGATACCCTGAACCGAAAGATTTTAAGGGCAGCCCATTTTTATGCTACAAAATGGGAGTTCGACATTATCGAGCGGGTAAACCCCTCGGGTTTTGAAATCCCCCAGATCAAGAGCAACCTGCAGAGCGAGCAGGAAAAATATTACGACCTCAAGGGCATACAGCAACTCGCCCTGTATTCACAGTACAGAAATTTTATCGATCTGTGCGGGCAATTGAGATTTCAGCAGCGGTGGAGCCATATTCACAGGGTTCCCAAGACGTCCGTGATCGGCCATATGCTTATCGTTGCAGTGCTGTCTCATTTGTTCTCCCTTGGGATATCGGCTTGCAGAAGGCGGTGTATCAACAATTATTTCACCGGCCTGTTCCATGACCTGCCGGAGGTGCTTACCCGCGACATTATTTCTCCTGTGAAAAGGTCTGTCGGGGGACTGGAGGACCTGATCAAGGAATACGAGAAAGAACAGATGGAAAAAGAGGTATATGCCCTGATTCCTGAAACGTGGCATCAGGAAATGAGAATGTTTACCGAGAATGAATTTTCGAGTTTTGCAGTGATAAATGGAAAAACCGAGGCCATGACTTCCGCGGAAATCAGCAGAGAATTCAACAAAGATGAATACAATCCGAGGGATGGAGAACTCATCAAGGCAACGGATGACCTTGCAGCTTTTGTTGAGGCATACCTGGGTCTGGAAAACGGCATAAAATCAAATCAACTGTATGAGTCAAAGAATTATCTGAAGGTCAAATACAAAGATTCAATTATTGCCGGAATAAAATTCAGCGAAATATATGCCGATTTTGAATAAAAACAGGTCATAGGCAATAGGTTATTGGTAATGGGAAAGACTTAATGTCATTAAATACTTAATTTAACCTATGACCCATGACCTCTTACCCATGACCTGGCGTTTTATAGATTCCGGCCCCTGTGACGCCGCATATAATATGGCTCTTGATGAGTCTGTTGCTGCTGCTGTTCGCAAAGGCGAATCGCCTCCAACCCTGCGCTTTTACGGCTGGCTGCAGCCTTGTGTCAGCATCGGAGCATTTCAGAAGATATCCGATATAGATACCGGCTATTGTGCAGACCATGATGTCCAGGTTGTGAGAAGGCCTACCGGAGGCCGGGGCATTCTGCACGGTGAGGAGCTTACTTACAGTTTCTCCGCAAGAAACGAGGGTTTATTTTCTCAGGGTCTTCTGGATTCATACAGGAGAATAAGCAGCGCTTTTTCGCTCGGACTGGAAAGACTGGGACTCTCTGTCAATATGGAAGTGCGGCGGCAAAGGGTAAGTGGCCTTGCCAGAAGTCCGCTCTGCTTTCAATCCACTTCGTATGGGGAACTCGTCTCTAACGGCAAAAAGCTTATAGGCTCAGCCCAGAAACGGTGGGGTGATGGTTTTTTACAGCAAGGCTCCATACCGTACAAGATAGACTGCGCGACTCTTGCAGCAGTATTTAAAAATAAAGGGCCCGCCTCAGGCTGGGCAAGGGATGGAGGGGAGGATTTCGTGGGGTTAAGAGGTATCATTTACGATTTTGATAATGAGGAGTTCAGGAAACATCTGAAGGAATCTTTTGAAATTCTCTTCGGTATCAGCTTACTGGAGTCCCTTCCATCTTCTCAGGAGGTGGCGCAGGCTCATCTGCTGTGTTCTGAGAAATATCGGCAACCTCTGTGGACAAGGGGGGCGCTGCGGGAAGCGAACCTTTGTAATAATGGAAGATAGAGGCCAGCATCACAAGACTTAAATACCCCTGGACCATATATGTAAGCAGCTGGTAGGGCAGTGAAATCAGCGGTCCCACAATGGGAATAAAGGTCAGCGGAGCGCCAATCAGAATGACGATGAAGCCGATTACTATATATCCCAGCAGAAGGACCGTGTAAAAGCCGATTGCAGAGGGTTTTGAATAAAGATATTTTACAGTCTCCTTTAAAGCTGTAAAAGACCTGGATTGATAAAAAGCGAGGTGTGCCACTCCATATGTTGCTGCTGAGAGTGTGAGCAGGATCAGGACAATGCCGATGGACATAAGGACCATCGAGAAGAAAAAACTGATAAAGAGGCCGAATACCGCCTCGTAGCTCTTGGCTGTATCAATGATCGAAGACGCGCATCCAACCAAAATGCCGAGTAAAAAGGCAATGGCAAGGAACACAATACCTATAACAGATGAAAACATGGACAATCGGAAAAAGAAATTTTTCCCTTCATGGAGAAAGGTTTTCAGACTGAATTTGCTGATGTCATTCAGGATTGATTTGGTAAGGATCCCGATTGTTCCACCCAGCGAATAGACCCACAGGACAAGGATAAATGAAAGATAAATAAGAAGACTGCAAAGTATGATCAGCGCCATGGCAAAATAATTGTTCAGCAGCTCTGCAGACCCTCGGAACACGCTTACCAGGTCCTTGAGGCGCAGTATTTCCGTGAGATCAAGCCCGAACAGGATGAATGCGATTGCTATGGGCATTCCGACAATAATAAAAAAGCTCAAACCGCTCAGCGCCAGTGTGATAAGCTGGATAAAAAGCAACTGCCAGTTTTTATTGACGGTAAGTATCCCCTCTTTAATGGTGGCGATATGCGTCACTTTATCTCTTGCAACGGCATCCCGACAACTGAGATGCCGGATTTCTCAGCCTCCTTTATCAAGCTGGCTCTCTGTATAATTATACTTCTTTCTGCTTCGATGGCAAGGACGCGCGCCCTTACGTCGATCATTGATTGCAGAGTAGCGGGACCTACGACCGGCACATCAAGTCTCATGTCCTGCTGCGGCTTGCTCACTTTGACCACTACCGCACCATCGCCGGCCAATTTTCCACCCCGCAGTACAGTCTCATCTGTGCCTTCGATAGCCTCCACCGCCATCACGGCCTTCCCTTTTATGACCACAGTCTGGCCAATATCCAACTCGCCGATTGCTTTTGCAATTCTCCATCCGAACTCGATATCAGCCCATTCTTCTTTTGACGGAGCATTTACAGTCAGTACCCCGGCAGGAGTCAGAAGATGCGGGCTGAAGGCCGCCGTGTTTATTATGGTAATTCCCTCTGTTGCCAGTTCTTTAGCGAGCGCGTTCAGGATGGAATCATCGCTTTTATCTTTAAGGGAAAGAAGAAGTTTGACAGCTCTCAGATCAGGTGTGATTTTTGATTTATAAAGGATTGACTTTGGGACCTTCCCTGCCATAATGGCCTCGCTGACCCCGGAATTCTTCAGAGTATCTATCAGTGCGCCTAATTTACCGACATTAAGCCATTGTATCTCATCGGAGAGGTCATTGAGCTTCGGAGAGGCCAGGTTTTCCAATGCCACGGTGATAACCTTGTAGCCGCGATCTTTTGCATCTCTTGCTATAATCTCAGGGAGATCGCCATTCCCTGCAATGATACCTATCTGCATATGCCTCTTTTATTTTTCTCGATAAACTCCACGAGCCTCTCGACCTCTTTTACTCCGGAAAGCTCTGCTTTGATACTTTTTAGAGCGTCCTTCAGGGTACGTTTCTCTCTGAAGAGGATCTTATAGGCTTTTTTAAGATTGTTTATTGTCTCGTCTGAAAAACCATGTCTTTTTAAGCCTATAACATTGAGGCCATAAAGTTTTGCACGGGCACCGGACGCCATTGTGTATGGGGGAATATCCTGTCCAATGCCGCTGAATCCTCCAACCATTGAGTAGGCCCCTATGCGGGTAAACTGGTGTATGGCAACAAGGCCCCCTATGTAAGCAAAATCCTCTACAACGACATGTCCTGCCAGGGTAGCGGCATTGGCCATCGCAATTGAAGAACCGATCTTGCAATCATGAGCAATATGGACATGTGCCATAAGGAAGTTTGCATCTCCAATCTCGGTCAGGCCGTCACCGCCGACAGAAGCTTTATGAATTGATGCGTATTCTCTAATTATATTCCGCTTGCCGATTTTAACGCCGGTTTTTTCGTTCTTGTATTTAAGGTCCTGCGGCGGCAAACCGATGGTGGCAAAAGGATAAATAGTGCATTGCTCGCCGATTTCGGTATTGCCTTCGATGACTACATGTGACAGGAGCTTCGCTCCCTTTTTGATTATAACGCCTTCACCTATTACACAAAATGGACCGATGGAAACAGAATCGGCAATTTCGGCTTTAGGACTGATAACCGCTGTCTTGTGAATTTCTCCGGGCATCTATCCTCCTAAAGGTCTTTATCAGAGACCATGGCGGTAAACTCAGCCTCTGACGTCAACTTGTCTCCGACAAAGGCATTGCCCGAAAATTTCCAGACATTGCCTCTTTTGTGAGTGACATTGACTTCAAGTCTGAGCTGGTCGCCCGGCAAAACAATCTTTCTGAATTTGACCTTTTCTATGCTCATAAAATATACTGTTTTCCCCTGAACGCCTGATTTGAAAGCAAGTATGCCAGCCAACTGTGCCAACGCCTCAACAATGAGCACGCCCGGCATTACGGGATTATTGGGGAAATGCCCCTGAAAGAAAGGCTCGTTCACAGAAACATTTTTTATCCCGACTGCCCTGACATCAGTCTCCAGCTCAGTTACCCTGTCAACCATCAAAAAAGGATAGCGATGAGGCAGAACGGCCAAGATTTCCTTAATGTCTATCATTTCTCCTCCATTTCAAACCAGAGTCGGAGAAACGGAGAGTCGGTGAGTCGGTGCAAAAGAAAAAAGTTATTCCCCGATTCCCCGATTCCCCGATTCCCCGGTTCCATCTTCGTTATTCTCAGCGTTTCCGTGTTGCTGTGTTTCTTGTAATTGGCTCAGTTTTTTTTCAAGCTCTTCAATTCGTTTCTTCAATTCAGGCAACCTGGCAAAAAGCGCTGTTGCTTTAAGCCAGTCTCTATGGGCTATTATAGGTGTTCCGGCATAGACGCCGCGTTTGACCTCTCCCATAACTCCCGATTGGGCGGCCACCATTGTTCCGGCTTCAATAACAGCATGGTCTGCGACCCCTATCTGTCCTCCAAGTATAACACCATCGCCTATTTGGGAACTGCCCCCTATTCCAACCTGGGCCACTAATATAACATTACTGCCGACCCGTACGTTGTGACCGATCTGTACCAGGTTGTCAATTTTGGTCCCTTTGCCTATAACGGTAGTGCCGGTTGTGGCCCTGTCAATAGTGACTCCGGCGCCGATCTCCACATCGTCTTCTATACGCACATTCCCAACCTGCGGTATCTTGTTGTGTTTACCATTCTCAAAAACAAATCCGAAACCGTCCGAGCCGATGACGGCATTGGGATGAACAATCACCCTGTTGCCGATAACGGTATTTTCCCGTATAGTCACATTTGGGTAAATAGTACACTCTTCACCGATGCTGCAAGCTTCACCTATAAATACTCCTGGAAAAATGATCGCCCCTGGACCGATTTTTACCTTGCCGGAAATATAGGCAGAATCATAAATAGTGACATCCCGGGCTATCTCGGCCTCTCCGGAAACAAAAGCATTCCTGCTGATGCCTGTGTGACGCGCCGGCCTGATGTAAAAATGGCTGAGAAGCCTTGCAAATGCATAGTGCGGATTGCCGGTCTTTACCTGCGGCTTCTGCAGTTCGGGAACGAAGTCTTTAACCAATACAGCAGATGCCCCGCTCTTTATCGCTTCTTTAAGGAGCTTTGGGCCTGAAAGGAAAGTTATATCTTTTTCCCGGGCATCGGAAATGCCTGCAACCCCCGTTATTTCAACTGCCCCGTCGCCTTTTATTTCACCGTCAAGCAGGTCCGCAAGCTCTTGCAATTTCATCAGTTCCAGATACCCTGTGGCAACGCCTACTTTGCCGGTGTTGCCTTGGCGCCTTTCTGCTCATTGAATTTCTTTATTATTATATCAGTAATATCGAGAGTCTTATCACCATAAAGCACCGATTGCATAGGCAAAATGACGGTATACTTCTCATCCTGTCCGTACTTTGCGAGTAGTTCAATTATTTTTTTATATACAGATTCCGTCATCTCTCTTCTTTTTTTCTCCAGCTCCTGACTTGCATCCGCCACCATTCTCTGGAGTTCACGCTCAGAGCGCTCCACTTCTTCTATCTTTGACTTTTTCGCATCAGACGATATGATATCACCCTGTTTGTCCAGATCGCTCTTCATCTGCTCAATTGCCTTGCCTTTTTCAGTGAGCACCAATTGTTTTGACGACTTAAATTCGTTTAATTGGCTTATGGCCTTCATTCCCTCTTCAGAGTCATTTGCAGCTCTTTCGATGTCAACAAAACCCATTTTGATGTCAGCTGCATTAACGTGAGACAATGAGCCGGTTAAGAGCACTGCAAACCCAACAACTACCGCCAGACAAATTTTCTTCATCGAACCCTCCAGATATCATTAAATTACATGTTGTAAGTTATAGGTCATAAACAATGAGACATAGGTTACACGTTATAGGCAACTCCTGTTTTTAAAATGATGAGCCAAAAGTAAATCCAATCTTGCTTGAGGCCTCACCGGGCTTTTTATCAAGATTATAGCCCCACTCAACCCTTATCGGTCCCATTGGAGAAATCCATCGGATACCAAAACCGGTCGTGTACGTGAGATTACTGCCGAATGTTTCATTTGCGCCATAAGCCCTGCCCGCGTCGCCAAAGACAACCCCTTTGAACTTGTATTCGGCGGCGATGGGGAAAATATACTCTGTATTGAATATCAGCTCTTTTAAGCCTCCGAAAGGCTGCCCATTAACATCTTTGGGACCTGCATCCCCATAGTTGATACCCCGGACAGTGTTGATGTCTCCGATAAAAAACCGCTGGTATAAGGGCACTTCCTTGCCAAACAAACCATCCGCATATCCTATTCTCCCCCGCACCATAAAAGTTGTCGGACCGAAAACAGGGAAATACCAGGAAGAGTCGGCAACCCCCTTTATGTATTTATTGTCCCCACCCAATCCGGCAAAGGTAAAGCTAAGAGAATTGCGGGAGCCCCTTGAAGGGTCCAGATAATTGTCCCGGGTGTCCCTGGCCACTGCAGGGCTGATGGCGCTTGTTATTTTTAGTCCTTCCTGGTCCGTTACGATCGGGGAAGCACCGCTGCTGACATTATAAATATTTTCCTGCTCCAGTGTATATCCCATAGAAGTCGCCCAGTATTCCCAGAAGTTCTTGCTCAAATTCACATTAAACCCGGTGGTCTTGCTGTCGAAATCCCCGTATATACGATATGTTTTATAAATGCTGGCGCCGAGCATCAGAGGTTTGTCCATAAACCAGGGGTCCCTGTAGCTCAGCTCATAAAAAGAACTTTTACCGCCGAGTTCTCCCGACAGTTTCACGGCCCGCCCTGTGCCGAAGAGATTGCTCTGGGTTATGTTTGAATCTGCAACAAAATGGTCGATGGAGCTGTATCCCCCGCCAACGGACAGGGAGGCGGTAGACTTCTCTTTTACAGCCACATCAAGGTCTACGATTTTCTCTTCAGCCCGCGGCTTTGGCGACATATCGACAGTGTCGAAGAACTGCAGGTTGTTCAAACGGTCATAGGTCCTTTTTATAGCTGAGGAATCAAAAACATCGCCCTCATCGAGCCTGATTTCTCTTCGTATCACTTTGTCTCTTGTTTTAGTATTGCCCGATATCGAGATCTTACCAATGCGGTACTTGTCGCCTTCGGCAATTTTAAGGACGACCCTTACTGTTTTGTTGTTTTCATCAGGGACAAGGTCGGGTGATATTGAAACAAGGGCAAAGCCTGAGTTAGTGTATTTATCGTTAATCGTGGCTATATCTTTTGCCAGAACGGATTTGTCGAATACCTTGCCTGCAGATATCTTGATCAGCTTTCTCAGTTCATTTTCCGTGTATGTCTTATTGCCGGAAATTTCGACTGAAGATATGGAGAATTGCTCGCCTTCGGAAACCCGTATGAAAATCTTCATGCTTTTTCTGTCATCGCTGATCTTCAAAACAGGCTCACCTACTGTGATTTTAAGATAGCCGCTGCCATAATAAACATCTCTGATGCGGTCGATATCGGCCCTCATCTCTTCCTTTTTGTAATATCCGGTGCCGAGAATAAATGAGAACATACCCCTCTCTTTTGTTTTCATGGCCCCTCTGATTTTATTGGCAGAGACGGCTTTATTCCCTTCAATCACGATCCCGGCGATTTTGACCTTCTCGCCTTCATATATCTGGAAAGTAACCACCACTTCATTCTTGCCGGCCTTTCTTATAACAGGAACAACCTTAGCAAGATAGTAGCCCTCATCCTCGTAAAAGGCCCTAAGTTTTAAGACATTATCGTTGATTAGGGTTATGTCGGAAATGGCCCCGGCAGTCAGAGTAATCTTTTCCTTCAGCCTGGCGTCATCGAATTCCTTGTTCCCCTGAAAGTCCACCTTTATAATGGTCGGTTTCTCTTCAACCAGATAGGTCACCTTGAGGCCGCCCTCAAAGGGTTCTGCTTCAACTCTGACATTATCGAAGTAGCCCATTTTATAAATGGTTTTTATGTCTTCCGATATCTTTTCTTCAGACAGCGGCTGCCCTATTTTTTGGGACAATTTTGCTTTTATCGATCCCGCTTCAATCCTTTTCAGGCCCTTCACTTCTATCCCGGTCACGGCGGGGACTTCCTGGGAAAAGACAACTCCGGGAAAAGAATGCCCAAGTATTAATAGGAGACTTAAAACCAGACAACAAATCATAAGGACGGACCGCGAGATCCCTGTCATCACTTGAGCACTTTTCACTGACCCTTCTCCTTTAACGCCTTGCATCCGGTTTTCTACGCTGTCGGTTAGTATAGCATAAAAAAGACAGGCAATAGGAAACGAAAACAGGTAATAGGTTATGGGTGACAGGTAATAGGAAAGAATATTTTTTTGTTTCGTTGCCCATTACCTGTTTTTTATTATTTTTAACAGAAACTGTTCATAATC
>JBEKJD010000028.1:0-15790 GCA_050011415.1 Dissulfurispiraceae bacterium
CGTAAATTTATCGACAAGCTTTTCTTTCTCAGGGATGTCATTACGCACGATCCAAAGGGCAAAAACAAAGGGCAGGCCCGTTTGCCGATACCATATTTCGCCAAGATCGTAAACATAGGGGTAACGCGTTATGGGTGACAGGAGATGGATCGCCTGTTGTCTCAATGCATCGTCGCCGATCAACAGAAAGGCCTCTCCAGCCTGTTCGGGGTTGGGCACTGCATCAACCTTTGCAGATAAGCCGTAAAACTTCCCAAGGACAATCTTAAGCAGGGCAACCGATGTTTCAGACTGTGATGACGCAAGGACTGCGGCGCCGTCCAGCTCTTCAAGAGGCTTCGTCGTAAAAAATAGAATGCTCCCAACCGGCCCCCTCGAACTGATGGAGTGATTGCTTATTATACGGTAACGGTCAGGATTTCTCAGATATTCGAGAGATGATGAGGGGCTGATGTCAACTTCGCCTTCCCTGAGCATCCTGTTCAGGAGCGAAGGCACGCCTTCCACAAATGTGTACAAAGAGCAGTCAACCTCGTGTTCGAGGATATAAAAAATCGGGAACAAGTTTGCATACGGGATCCTGCCTATTATCAGCCGTTCGTCCTTAACTTTGATCACCTCCATATACTGCCACATAACAGACGATTGCGTAAAAAGTACATAGGCAAGGCGCGCAAATACTGAGGAATGAGGCGTACCTTTGGGTACGTCGCAGTGACGAAGGATGCAGCGCAACGCAGCATGTGGACTTTTTACGCAATCGTCACCCTTTTATTACGCCCATTGGTCTAAGTCGGGCTACCTTTCTCGAAATGCCTGCGTTATGGACCACATTCACCACGTCGGATATGTCTTTGTAAGCCTCCGGCATCTCTTCTGCAAGTGTCTCCCTTCCGGATGATTTCACGATAATACCCCTGTCAGCCAATTCCCTCCAGATGGCGCGTCCCTTTGCCTGTCTGATAGCCTGATGCCTGGACATCATTCTCCCTGCACCGTGGCAGGTAGATCCAAAGGTCTCGTTCATTGCCTTTTCAGTTCCGAGAAGAACGAACGAAGCCCGCCCCATATCTCCGGGAATGAGAACGGGTTGACCGATATTGCGGTATGCAGACGGGAGCTCGGCATGACCCGGAGGAAAGGCCCTTGTGCTCCCTTTTCTGTGCACTGCCAATTTCATCTTCCGCCCGTTCACAGTATGCTCTTCCACCTTTGCTATATTATGCGCAACATCATAGATGAGCGCCATGCCAAGATCATGGGGCCCAATAGAAAGCACCGACATAAATGCCTCCCGTGTCCAGTGCATAAGGCATTGCCTGTTGGCCCATGCATAATTGGCTGCGGCTTTCATCGCAGCCAGATAGTCCTGCGCCTCAGCACTGCCGAAAGGCGCACAGGCAAGTTCCCTGTCAGGCAGCTCAATGCGATACTTCTGAGCAGCCCGTAACATTACTTCAAGAAAGTCAGTGCAAACCTGATGGCCGAAACCCCGTGATCCGGTATGTATCATGACCGTTATCTGATCTCTGAAAAGATTCAGGGCCCTTGCAGCCTCTTCATCATATATCATATCAACATACTGGATTTCGAGGAAATGGTTTCCAGCACCCAGTGTGCCCTGTTGCGCGCTACCCCTGTCATAAGCCTTTTTGCTCACCAGCGATGGGTCAGCCCCTTCAAGGCAGCCGCCTGATTCAATCCGTTCCAGATCAGCAATGTCGCCAAAGCCTCTTTCCACCGCCCATCGCGCCCCCTTGAGCAGCAATTTTTCCTCATCAGCAGGTCCCAGCCTGACCTTCCCTTTTGAGCCCACACCCGCGGGAATTTCCCTGTAAAGAACATCTACCAGTTCTTTTATCCGTGGCAGCATATGCTCTCTGTCAAGATTGCTTCTTAAAAGCCTCACTCCACAGTTTATATCGTATCCGACGCCGCCGGGAGAAATAACGCCATCCTGAATATCAAATGCGGCAACACCCCCTATAGGGAATCCATAGCCGGTATGCACGTCCGGCATTGCCAGGGAAGCTCCGACAATACCCGGCAGCGAAGCAACATTCGCAACCTGGTCCACGGAGCCCTGTTCCAGCACTGCCTCAAGGGCGCTGTCGACATAGATGATACCGCGTGTCCTCATGCCGGGTTTGTAATCGCGCGGCACTTCAATCCTGTTTTCATCCAGCCTTTTGAGCTTTTCATGCAGCATGCAAAACCACCCTAAATATCAAAAACAACTTCAACCTCCCACACTCCGCCCACCTGTTTTATTTTTATATTATGATACGTGGCAGCCTTGATAAGCAATCGACGTTCGTGCCTTTCCGGATCAAACTCCCCGCCATGCACCCTGGCAGACATGCTCCCTCCGGAAAGGTCGGTCACTTCAACCCTTCTGCCGATAAAACCATACGTATCAAAGCGAAATATCAGCTCATTAAGATAGGCGACCAGCAAACCTTCGGAAGAGTCCCCGCTCACCTGAAACGCGATGCTTTCGCTCTCATCGATCCCGCTGATATCGGTAATCAGGCTATACATCCCGGCGCCGGCATTCTCGTATGCCTCTGGTATGCTCGTCCCATAAGCCCTGATACCGACATCCCCCGAAATATCCATTATCTCGAATTGCATAATAAAACTTAGCAGAATAAATCAGCGCAGTCAAAGCAGGGGCGCTGAAGCAGGGCAGTTTGCAAAAATTATCCATAACGTTATAAATTTAAATAGAGTTTAGATGGCTCCGAGGTGATACAGATGGACCCAATGAACAACCAGGACATTACGAGTCTCACCGATGTAGCGAAGCTGGATATCCCGTCACTTCCGATTGTCGCCTTTAAAGTCCTCGAGATTTTGCGTAAAGAATCATCTAACACAGATGATCTGTCAAGTATTATTTCTTTTGATCTATCCTTTGCTTCGCGTTTGCTTAAGGCGGCAAATTCTCCTTATTTCAGCAGGGGCGGGGAAGTGAGTTCGATCGATGAGGCTATTTTGCGCTTAGGGTTTGCGACTGTCAGTGACATTGTTATAATGTCAGCCTTGAAAGATCTCAGAAGGAATGCCGATGAAATAGATACAGGACTTTGGGAACATAGTACGGCTGTTGCGGTTGCCTGCAAGCTTATGGCTGAACAATTGGGCTATGGCAGCGCAACCGATCATCTTGTTCATGGCTTGCTGCACGACATTGGCAAGATGGTAATGAATATCAACTTTAAGAAGAAATACGCAAAGGTAATTGACGAAGTGCGGTCTTCAGGCAAGCCCTTTGAGGATGTAGAGTTTGCAGTATTCGGTTATACTCACAGTGCGATGGGCGACTATACGGCAAGAACGTGGAAACTCCCCGGCGAAATCCGCAGTGCAATCTCATTACACCACAGCATTGCCTCTGAAATCGCCGACCGCAAGGATATAACTGACGTGTTACTGGTAAAGGCGGCTGATTATATCTGTTCCGAATTGCGAATAGGTATCTACGACAACTTTGATTCTATCGAGAAAGACCTGGAATTCATAGGATTGACAAATGCATCGAAGATCGATAGTTTAAAGACAAAAGTGGAGGAAGAATATCCTAAATACAAATCCTTCCTGTTAGGAGAATGACCGCATGAAAGAGAAAAGGCATAAGTGATATTGTTACAAAAATTAGTGTTACAATATCACTACTGTGAGTGACCTGCCGAAAAGCAAAGTTTTAGTGGTCCAGTCCCATCTTGCCAGCAGAAATGTTATCACATACATCCTTAAGCAGAGCGGATTCAAGTCCATCTACTCGGTCTCGAACGGTGGTGAAGCCCTCAAGCAGCTCAGCAGCGGCGAATACGGTCTAATTATATCCGATTGGCAAATGCCGGTCATGGACGGACTCTCCCTTCTCGGCGAGATCCGCGAAAACCCTGCACTGAAAGAACTGGTTTTCGTTATGGTTACGGCAGAACGCACCCGTGACAAGGTAATAGAGGCAACGGAGAGAGGGGTCGATGGCTACCTTATGAAACCCTTTACCGCCGATGCATTGTGCCGTAAGGTTGTTGCTGCCCTGAAAACCAGACATCCGGAGGCCTATAAAATGGCCGAACAACAGACTGCTCAGACCCTTGCCATGAAAAACAAGAAAAAGTCGACAAAGACACTTGGCGAAGCCGCGCAAGCAGGAAAAAACTGGTCGATTTCTCTCTCTCATTTGAGCTTGAAACCGCAGGCCGTTATCAAGGATGACCTTGCGGCAGTCATTAATATCATGTCGCTGCAATCCGCTAATATGAAAGCAGATTCTGATTTTGTCTCGTTCGGAGAGATGATCGGGAAGGTAGACGCCGGTATTAAGAATGCTGAACAGCAGAACAAGCATGCGACCCTCATTGCCGATGCGGCACATGATGTCAATCAGGCCCTTGCGGCCCTCGAAAACCTTCCTGGCGGCCCTCTGGAGTCACAGCAGGGATTGGATATAATCAACCACTCTGCTGTTAAGCTCACTGAGATGGTCGACTCCTTCGACAAGGATGTTGCAGATGTCATGGGAATGCTCAGCGGTATAGAGCATCTGGTACAGCAGGCCCATATTCACGAGATCAATGAGAGCATTAAGGAGTCATATATCCTTGAGGTGGATCCGGAAGCGGGCGCCGGGGTGAGCAGGGCTGAGCCGCCGGCTGACGCCGGAAAGGTTGCGGAGAGACTTGCAAGAATACGGACTGAATCCGAGTCGGCACGTGAAGCCCTAACAATGGCGGCAGGCGGTATTACGCAAGTGATTGAACGTATCAAGTCGCCTGGCCCCTCTGCACGCTCTTCTCATGAGATGTTTCAACAGTTGAGCTGCAAGATAGACCGCATCATGAACAAACTCGACAGTCAAATAGGACTTACCGAAAAACTTGATACCGGTGTGAAAGAGGTTGCTGCAGTCAAAACAAAAATCAGCGAACCCGACGAACCGACAGCTACCGGGCCTGCCGTGACAGTTGCCTCTCCGCGGGAAGTTGTGAAGCCCAAGCATGACGGAAGTCCTGCACATGTGGACGACAAGTCGGCGTTAAAGAAAATTTGGGAATACAGAATCCTTATGATTGACATTATCAAAAAAGAACATGGCTTCAGCATAAAGGACCTGGAAGGAATGTTGCGTGATAATGAGGGATGCGTTCAGGAACATTTGCCGGGGCACCCGGCTTGCAGTTTCTCGAAATGGATTGACCATAGTTTAACGCAGAAAGATTATTATGATCCTGCGATGTGCCAGCAGCTAGCGGGTTACAGGGATGATATATATGCCCACGCCGTGAAGGCTGTTGAACTTTTCAGGAGAGGCAGGAAAGACGAGGCGTCAAAGAATTATCAACAGGTGACCGACCTGTCGCATCTAATCGGGAAAATGCTTACCAAACTGCAGGATGACATGCGGAAAAAGTTTTAGTAGAAGTCTCACTCCGTTGAATGTGAGTTGCCTCTCCAGCATAGGGCAAACAGACGCTTTTGCTGAGCGCAAAGACTGGCGGGGCGGACGGGACTCGAACCCGCGACCTCCTGCGTGACAGGCAGGCGTTCTAACCAGCTGAACTACCGCCCCAAAAGGGGTTCATGGTAGGCGGAACAGGGATCGAACCTGTGACATCAGCCTTGTAAGGGCTGCGCTCTCCCAGCTGAGCTATCCGCCCAAGAATATGTATTAAACTATATGACGCCATTGTTTGTCAATTAAGGGCGAGCCCTATAGTTGCATTCACAGGGTGCGGTCAATTATCATTAATACTGATATGAATATCAGGGTCTTTTGTTTAGCCATCATTCTCATAATTGCATCACTTTCGGCAGCAGGCGCGGAAGGATACGTATATGATGAAGATACTACAGTTGTCGGCACTATCGGGACCTATACGGTCGCGCACACAAATGAGTCGCTCATAGAGCTGGCCCGCAAATTCGACCTCGGCTACAATGAAATTACCGGTGCGAATCCTGACCTCGATCCCTTTGTGCCCGGTGAAGGCAAGTCGGTCCTGATACCTTCATCGTGGATACTGCCTGACGTCAAGGTCTATAACGGCATTGTTATCAATCTTTCTGAGTTGAGGCTATACTACTTCTTCAAGCGCGACGGTAAAACATACGTGCAACCCTTCCCGATCGGCATCGGCAGCGAAGGCACAGACACCCCTTTAGGCTCATTCACGATTATGGAGAAGATAGTCCATCCAGCCTGGAATGTGCCCGCATCAATAAGAAAAGAAAAACCCGAACTGCCTCCTGTCGTTCCCCCAGGTCCCGATAACCCCATGGGCTCACATGCCCTGCGTCTTTCCCTGCCGAGCGTTCTCATCCACGGGACCAACCGTCCGTTTGCTATCGGAAGGAAAGCGAGTCATGGGTGTATAAGGCTTTATCCGGAAGACATACCGCAACTTTTCAGTATGGTGCCTAAGGGTACGCCGGTCTCTATTGTCCGTCAACCGGTAAAGATAGGTGTGAAGGAAGGGAAAGTCTATATAGAAGTGCACAAAGATAAAACGACAAACCCGGAGGCTTGTTTCAAAATTGCGATCGACCTTTTGGTGAAGAGACATCTTCTCGGCCTGGTTAGTTCCGTTAAATTATTCCAGGCCCTCGGCAACAAGACCGGGTTCCCTGTTAAGATTTCAGAAGATTCTGCTGAAGGCCGGCCTCCCGCAGGGGTTTCCGGTCACAAGCAACCCCTGCGGGAGAACCTTGAATACAATGACTCATTTCTTTTGCTGTAACTCAAATGCCTTTTTGGCCTTGCCCATTGATGCTTCTGCCCTGGCCGCCGCTTCCTCTGCTCTCTGCGCTGCTGCATCTACCTTCGCGCCTGTGTCTTTGCAGCATTTCAATGCTTCCTCTGCCAATGCCTTGGCGTCAGCAGCATCCTTCTTTGCCGCATTAACGTCCGCACCCAGGCTTTCAAGAGAAGATACTTTCGTTTCCAGAGCTGAGACCCGCGCCTCGAGTTTGCTGATCCTGTCAACAAGAGGGTCAATCTGCTGTCTTACATAATCCTGCGATGCACATCCAAAAGCTATAAAAGCCGTCACTAATGCCAATAATATTGTCTTTTTCATTCTTTCACCTCCTTTTTGACCTAAACTGCTACTATGCTATAAGAAAAACATATCACCAAACGGAGAAAAATGCAAGAGTTAATCACACCCGTGTCAATCACACCCGAAGGCTCCTGCAGGCAAACATAATCATGAAAAGGAGAAAATTCACTATTACTATCGATGCGCCTGCCGGCAGGTTCATCGAAAAGGAGAGCACGATTCCCGCAAAGACAGAAAATAGAGAGACGGCAGACGCAATAATAATAGCCTTTTTGAACCCCCTGGCCACCTGGAATGCTGAGACAGCCGGCAAGATAAGGAGGGCTGAGGTCAGCATAATTCCAACAATTTTCATGGTCAGGACAACCGTTACTGCTGTAAGCATCACTATGAGCGCATTTATCCGGTCCGTGTTTATTCCCGACGCCTTTGCAAACTCTTCATCAAAGGTAAGTGAAAGTATCTCGTGATAATAGAAATAGACAACCATCAAAACAATCAACGATACCGCAATAGATATGATCACGTCTACCTTACTGACCGACATTATGTTCCCGAAAAGATAACTGAAAAGGTCCACATTGAACCCGCCTGCCATGCTGGCCAAAAGCACGCCTGCCGCTATGCCCAGAGATGATACGATGCCGACCGCTGCATCGCCGTATATACGCGCTCTTTGCGTAAGTTTAAGTATCCCAAGCGAACTTGCCGTAACAACCGGAATCGATGCATAAAGCGGGTATACCCTAAGTACCAGGCCGAGTGCCACGCTCCCGAACGTTACGTGGGCCAGACCATCTCCGATAAGTGAAAGCCTTTTCAGAACAAGTACCACTCCAAGAACAGCACAGAGCACAGCGATAAAGGACCCGGCAATCAACGCCCTCTGAATAAATGCATAACTGAGCAGTTCAAAAATACCCATACTCCCCCTCACAGCAGGTTAAGGTTAAGAGAAAGACAAATAAAAAGACTCTACCTTAACCTTAACCTCAGCCTTAACCTTAGCCTTGACCTGTTTTTAGTGTTTGTGACAAATAATGTGCTGCGATGAGCGCCCGAAGTATTTTGACATTGTGTCTGAAAGACAGAACTCATCGAAGCTTCCATAGAAAATAACTTCTTTATCTACATATAAGAGTTTGGATGCATACTCGCCGATAGTGCCGATATCGTGGGTGACAAGAATGATGGTAGCACGCCGGTTACTGTTGAGATTCCGCATGAGCGAAAAAAAGTTCTCCCTCGTTTCCGGGTCCAGTGCCGTAGTCGGTTCATCAAAGATAATCAGCTCAGGGTCATTGATCAGCGCCCTCGCGATAAAGACCTTTTGGAGCTGGCCGCCGGAAAGCTCGCCGATCAATTTGTTTGCAATATGCGTTATGTTGAGCAGTTCAAGCACATGCATAATAGCGGCCCCATCGGATTTGGTAATCCTTCTTGGAAATTCTTTTTGGGAGATCAGTCCTAATGAAACGACTTCCTTTACCGTGGACGGGAAATGAGGATTGAACGAGTGCATCTTCTGCGGCAGGTAGCCAACCTTGCTCCATTGCCGGAATTCGGCAAGGGGCTGCCCGAAAAGCGTCATTGTCCCTTTTGAAGGTTTTACGAGTCCGAGTATCGATTTTACCAGCGTAGTCTTTCCGGACCCATTGGGGCCTACAAGACCCACATAGTCCGCCTCCTGCACATCGAAGGACAGCCTTCTGAGAGCTTCTGTTGAATTGTAGTTTATGCCAAGATCGCGAACTGAAAGGATGTTTACCGGCATTCGGGACCTGTCTTGAGGTTCTCAGGATTCATGCTGTTAGTATACCTTCCCAACCCCGAGAGGTCAAATATGGGTTATTATATATATTATGCAGATCGATCAGCGTTTTTCAGCACTCCGCGTAAGGGACTTCAGGCTGTTCTGGTTTGGGCAGTTCATATCGCTGTCGGGAACATGGATGCAGTCCGTAGCCCAGAGCTGGCTCGTCTATTCACTCACAAAATCACCTCTTTATCTCGGAATTATAGCCTCTGCCGCATCACTTCCCATCCTCTTGTTTACGCTTATCGGAGGCATGGTCGCAGACCGCTATCCGAAACGAAACATACTTATTCTTACGCAAACATTATCTGTAATACCCGCGCTTCTGCTCGGCATATTAACGGAAACAAAAACCGTCACGGTAGTGCATGTAGGCATATTGGCCGCTTTTCTTGGAGTAGTTAACGCCTTCGATATCCCTGCGCGTCAGGCCTTCCTGGCTGAAGTAGTCCATAAAACAGCTATAACCAATGCAATAGGGCTAAATTCAGCAGCATTCAACGGTGCGCGGATTATCGGCCCGGTAATAGCCGGCATTGTCATAGCGAGCTTCGGCATCCCGGTATGTTTTTATCTGAATGCATTAAGCTTCGTCGCTGTAATATTCGCTTTATCACAAATAGAGGCCCGCGGGACTATGAAAATTCAAAGCGGCAATTTTATTAAAGAAATAGCCGGCGGCTGGCAATTCGTTGTCAGGGAAAAGCAGGTCTTATATATTATGCTGCTCATCTCGGTCCTCAGTTTGTTCGGCATTCCCTATATGACACTCCTGCCGGTGCTTGCCGGAGAGATATTTAACACAGGAGCAAAAGGGCTGAGTTTTCTCATAGCCTCGGCAGGCGTGGGATCGCTGCTTGCCGCCATAATGATCGCTTTCAAAGGACGGATTGAAAAAGAAAATATTATTATTCCTTTGTCTGCCCTTATTTTTTCATCTTCCCTTCTCGCTTTGTCTTTTTCCATGAATTTTTACATTTCGCTTCTCTTTATTTTTTTTGCAGGATGGGGCATTGTGAGCTATATGGCAACATGCAACAGTTTCATACAGATCATGGTGCCTGATGAACTGAGAGGCAGAGTCATGAGCTTGTATGCGCTTTTTTTTCTGGGTTTCGCGCCCCTGGGCAACTCGATTATCGGATTTGCAGCCGAAACTGCCGGCACTATAGTCACATTAAAATGCTTTGCGATGATCTGTATTATCGGCAGTATAATATTTTTCTGGCAATTCAGAAAGGAGGCTCATGGCTATTAAGTTGCTCGCGCTTGAAACATCTACAATGCTTGGCGGCGTTGCGGTCATGGAGGATAACATCCTTGTTGCCGAGTCCAGGATGAATGTTAAGGCAACCCATTCTGAGAGAATAATGACTGCGATCGATACAGCCCTCAAGCACTCGGGCTTTACGATAGATAGTATCGATGTGTTCGGCATTGCTGCGGGACCCGGCTCGTTCACAGGGCTTAGAGTGGGTCTAAGCACCCTGAAAGGCCTGAGCTATGCTACCGGAAAAAAAGTTGTTACTGTCTCAACACTCGAGGCCTTCGCCTGGAACGTCCCTTTTTCATCTCATCTCATATGCCCTTTGCTTGATGCGCGGAGAAAAGAAGTGTATGCGGCAGTATTTGAATGGTCGGGGGATGGTTTCAGAAAGATTATTGACGAGCAACCAATAAAACTGGAAACGCTGCTCGCTGCCATAGGGAAATCCGTTGTTTTTCTGGGAGAGGGGGCACTCCTTTACAAAGAGCAGATCCAGGCATCTCTCGGAGAAAAAGCCCTTTTCGGAGCCCCTCAACACATGGTCCCCTCGCCGGCTAACGTTGCCTATCTCTGCATGAGAAAAGCGAGAAACAACTTGTTTGATAATCCTGAGCAGCTTGTGCCACGCTATATGAGAAAGTCCGAGGCCGAGATAAAGCTTGCAAAAGGATAGCAAACATGGTGCATAAAGACGGCGTGGGATACTGTATTTTTACCTGGATCACCTGGGTCATCGCTTCTAAGCGCCTACTTTTGGCAGCAGTGGGGTGGTAACGTCCACCCCACATATTGAGAAATGGAACAACAGGTAATTATCAATATGCGCCATGAATTGGAATAAAAGGCTAATTGATCCCGGTAAAAATACAGTGTCCCATGCCGTCATGTACGGTGGCAGGCTACTATGAACGCCATTACAATCAGAGAGATGTCCCCCGGCGACGTGCATGAGATTGCAGAGATAGAAATAGCATCATATACCATGCCGTGGTCGGAAACATCCTTTCTCAGTGAGGTCTATAGCCAGCACTCAATAACGAGGATCGCAGAACTCAGTGGAAAGATCATTGCGTACGTCTGCATTAAAAAAGTCGCGGATGAGGGGCATTTGCTGAACCTGACAGTGCACTCCGATTACCGCAGAAGAGGCATTGCAAAGATGATATTCAACAACGCAATAGAAGACATCCAGGCCAACGGCTGCCGCTTTCTCTATCTCGAGGTGCGCGAGTCGAATAACGCTGCAAAAAAAATGTACGAAAAACTGAACTTCAAAATCGTCGGAGCCAGGAAAGACTATTATATACGTCCTACAGAAAATGCCGTGATAATGATGCTGGAGCTAAAAAAGATTGAAGGTGAGAAGATGGGAAGTTGAGAAGATGAGCAAAATCTCAGCTTCACAACTTCTCACCTTCTCAGCTTCGGTGATTTCGCCTATGACCTATATTTGTGTGCATCGCACCACATCAAGCTTATTGAATTTCATGCAGCCGTTGCAGGAAATGCAATCAGCCTTTTCCTTGCCTTCAGCCATTTTATGCGGGAGATCCGGCTCTCTTATAAGAGGCCTGGATATGGAAATCAGATCGGCATCGCCCTTCAGAAGCACATCTTCCATTACCGGCCTTGAGCGCATTCCGCCAACCAGCATTACAGGCATGCGCAAATGCTTCTTAAAGAGCCCGGCAGCGGACCGGAAATAGGCTTCCTGTTCGGGTTTGAGTATTTCAGTCCGCACTGTCTTATTCCGCGCTTCATACATCCCGCCGCTGACTTCAAAAGCGCATACACCCATGTCTTCGAGCCGTTTCGCAATCCTCAGACTTTCCTCCGGCTCCAGTCCCCCTTCAATACAGTCATCGGCATTCATCTTGATCATAACAGGGCAATCCTTCCCGACTTCCTTCAGCATAGCCCTGCAAATTTCCTCTGCGAAATGGAATCTCCGCTCTTCATCTCCTCCCCAGTAATCGTGCCTTCTGTTAGTGTGAGGCGACAGAAATTCATTAATCAGATACCCATGAGCGGCATGCAATTGGATACCGTCAAAACCGGCGTACATGGCCCTCCGTCCTGCATCGCCAAAGGACTCGATTATCTCCCATATTTCCCGGTCCTCCATTGCGCGCGGTGTTATCCGCGTAGACGGGTCATAGACGGCTGATGGGGCCACCGGCTGCTCTCCGCCAAGCAGGGCCGGGAAGGACTGTCTTCCCCCGTGCACGAGCTGAATAATAATGGCGCCGCCAAGATTGTGTACTGCATCTGTAAGTCGCCTGAGCTTTTCGATATAAAAATCATTATGAATGCACAACTGCTGCGGCACCGACCTTCCCGATGTATGCACCAGAACATTCCCGCTTATGATCAGCCCTGCGCCGCCTCCGGCAATATCTTCGTAGAACTCTATTAGCGCATCGGTAACAAAACCGTCGTCATCGGCCCTCTTTTCATATGTGGCAGAACGCACGATACGGTTTTTCAGAATAAGACTTGCGAGGGAAAATGGTTCAAACAGCACCCCTACCTCCTCATCCTCACTGACAGTTTTATCGCCTCTATCATACTCGAAGGGTTCGCTATTCCCTTCCATGCAATATCATATGCTGTGCCATGGTCCGGGGAGGTCCGGATTATCGGCAGCCCCACCGTAAAGTTTACGCCTTTGTCAAAAGCGATCATCTTAAGCGGTATGAGTCCCTGGTCATGATACATACAGACAATTATATCAAATTCACCCTTGTACATCTTGTGAAACAATACATCCGGAGGATATGGGCCTGACACAGGGATCCCCTGCTGGACCGCCTCTTCAACAGCAGGCGCTATAGCATCTATTTCTTCGGTGCCGAATATTCCTCCTTCACCGGAGTGCGGGTTTAGTCCTGCAACAGCTATCCTGGGGTTTTCGATATCCATAATGGCGCACGCCTGCTGCGCAAGAGCTATAGTCTTCAAAATTTTCTCCTTTGTGATCATTGCCGGCACATTACAGAGAGCCGTGTGGGTGGTCACAAGGATCAATCTTAGTTTGTCACTGTAAAACACCATTGCAAAATCTTTTGCGCCGGTAAGCTCTGCCAGCATTTCGGTATGACCGGGCCATTTAAAGCCCGCCATCTTCAGGGACTTCTTCGATATTGGGGCCGTAACAATCGCGTCAACACTCTTGTTCAAAGCAAGCTCCACAGCCTTTTTTATATAAGCCACTGAGGCCCTTCCCCCGGCGTCTGTGGGCCTGCCTTTTTCAAATTCTCTGTCAGTAATCTCACCAACATTGACCAGTTCAATATATTCGGGACTGATAGGGAGCTTAAACCGTTCGACAGCATCTTCAACAACAATCCTGTCGCCTATGATCACAGGCTCGCACAATCCTGCAATATCGTTTGAGAAAATGGATTTCAGCGCCACTTCAGGCCCTATGCCTGCAGGGTCCCCGATAGTTATAGCTATTTTCCTGTGAGGTATCATATGTTTTCAATATAACATAAATCGGTATGCAATTATGCTGTAGGATAGAGTGTAAACCGACAAATACCTTGACCTATTAAATTATAATTGATATTATTTAATAACTTTTATTAAAACTAAAACATGAAAGCAACCAAAAATAAAAAATTAAAAATGACGCCTCAGCGACTGGCGATTATCGATTATCTGAAGGGAAATACCGACCATCCTTCAGCCGAGGATGTTTACAGCGCTGTGTCAACAAAATTCCCTACAATGACGCGAGCAACAGTCTATAATACGCTTGATACCCTGAGGGAACGGGGCAATATAATAGAGCTTGAAATGGACTCCGGAAAGAAGCGTTTCGACCCGAACACAAATCCGCACCATCATCTCATTTGTGTCAAGTGCAAAAAAATCCTGGACGTTCATAGGGAATACAACTTGGATACGGCTTTCGACAGTTACCATGATTTCAAGATACTGGGCACTCACATAGCGTTCCATGGCATCTGTTCTAATTGCAGAAAGACTGCCCCATCAAAGCCGGGGCCTAACGCCCGGTCACAAAACAGAATAAAACGCACTGACAGGCAATAGCCTTTCACAGGAGGATAGTTCTATGGACCGTTTTAACGACATGACTATAAAAATAAAAATAGTCGTTGGCTTTTTATTCTGCATGGCATGCGGCGGAATAGTCATTCCCGCTGCCTCATTCTTAATTCTTGGCAAAGATACCATTTTGAAAATATTTGACCTGCTGTATCCAAATCTTGTCTCTTTGGCGGTTGTGGTTGTCCTGGGCCTTGGCTCCGGAGTTGCAATAATCTATTGGTTGGTCAAGGTCATTGTCTTGAACCGGCTCTATCTTATAATGGAAGCGGTTGGACAGGTCTCGTCAGGAAATCTCGATACCTCGGTCCGGATAGACAGCGGGGATGAAATCGGGTCTTTATCCAAAGATATAAATAAAATGATCCTTTCCGTCGGCAGTACAATTGATAACATACTGGAATCCTCTTCAGTTCTGATGTCTACTGTCGATATTCTGAAAACAAGGGCTGAGAAGACTGCTTTGGGCGCACAAGAGCAGTCTTCTCAGGCCGCGCAGATAGCCGCGGCTGCCGAGGAGATGAGCCAAACCATCAGCAGTATTGCGAAGAATACGTCAGCGGCATCAGAGACGTCTAATGAGGCAATGCAAACGGCTGATACCGGCAAGGAAGTGGCTGATACAGCGGTGCTGACAACCAGTAAGGTCTATACCTCGACAGTTGAGTTGTCATCCATGGTCGAAAAACTTAATAACAGGTCCTCGGAAATTGGTGAAATAATAACTGTCATTAAAGATATAGCTGACCAGACAAATCTCCTGGCGCTTAACGCAGCCATTGAGGCGGCGAGAGCCGGAGAGGGGGGCAGGGGCTTTGCAGTTGTGGCTGATGAAGTTCGGAAGCTTGCTGAAAGGACTATAAAAGCAACAACAGAAATCTCTGAGAAAATCAATGCAATCCAGGCGGAGTCCTCCCAGACATCAGAGACCATGGAAGAGGCGTCTAATGAGGTAACTAATGCAACCCAGCATATTAGAGAGGTTGGAGAGTCCCTGACCAATATTGTCGGGTCGGTGCAGAAAACGCGTGATCAGATCGTCCAAATCTCAACAGCAGTGGAAGAGCAGTCAACAACGGCAGAGGAAGTGGCAAGGAATGTTGCCAAAACATCCGCCATTGCCGGTGATTTGGAAAAAATGGCCAACGACACTCTTGTGCAAATACGTGAAGGCTTTACCGGTATGGGGGACAGGCTTAGAAGGGATGTTGCCGCATTCAAAACTGGCAAAAACAAGGTTATGGCAGCTGAAGTGGCAAAAACAGACCACAGGATATTCCTCGAAAAAGTTCAGAACTGCATAAAGGGGGAAAAAGTTCTTGTGTCAGACCTGCCGCAGTGCATGTCATGTTCTTTTGGTGAGTGGTGCAAAACGGAGGGCAAAAACCGGGAATCTGTTGTTGCCCCTCATGAAGAAATACACGCCCTTGCGATCAAGGCAGTAAACGCCTGCAATGCGGGCGACAAGGAAACAGCTAAACAGATCTACCGCAAGATGGAGGAAATGACAAAGGGAATTACAGATCAGCTTAATAGAGCAAGGAAGGGAGAATTATAAGA
>JBEKJD010000029.1:0-15697 GCA_050011415.1 Dissulfurispiraceae bacterium
AAAAGTATGGTCCGGGCTGTTATAAATTCAGGGAGCGCAAGCAGCTGTCTTCGGATGCTTTCATCTTTTGCTTTCCTGACACTTGTGCTGAGAGCATCACGCAGGAAGAGAACTTCTTTCCTTATGAGGCGTTTCTCTTTGAAAGCAGTGGTCAAGTGCTTAGACCTGATCAGCAGTTAGAGAGCCCTCAAGACGCTCTTTTACATGTTGCACGTCCCTGACAATATCCGGAACCTCGTAGGGCGAAATGCCTTTCAAATCGGCATCCATTACAGACTGCCTGAATTTCATGGGGCCCAATAGCTCCATTCCCTCTATATTCTCAGTGAGGAATTGCATATCAGTATCGTTTCTCACCTTATTGGCAACAACAAAAACCTTTTTTACCCCGAGGCCTTTTGCCAGTTCTCTCACAGTCGCAGCAGTCTGGATGCTTCTCTGTCCAGGCTCTACAACTACAATAAAAGCATCGACTGATTCTGCCGTGCCCCTGGTGAGATGCTCTATGCCGGCCTCCATGTCAACTATAACCACCTCATCGCGCTCGACAATGAGATGTTTGAGAAGCCTTCTTAAAAAAACGTGTTCGGGGCAATAGCAGCCTGAAGCAGCTGCTTTAGACTTCCCCATTATTAAAAGAGTTATGTTGTCAAGCCTAAAACCTAAGTCTTCCGGCAGGTCATCGACGCGCGGATTAAGCTTGAACATCGCGCCCGGCTGTCCCGGTTTTGCGCCCACCCTCTCTTCAATTAGTTCGGCCATTTCACCTATTGGCCTTATGCGTTCGATATCGGCCGGCCTGATGCCCAGGGCCTGGGCCAGGTTTGCATCAGGGTCAGCGTCAACAGCAATGACTCTCTTTCCTCCTGAAGCAAAAAGATGGCTTAGCACTGCAGCAAGCGTTGTTTTCCCTACCCCGCCTTTACCGGTGATTGCAATCTTCATGGGTTTTCTGAGCATAGCATAAGTTGCCGGTTCATTAAAAGTACCTGCTTGTCAGGTCATTTTGAGGTAAGCACCCAGACTCCCTGCCACTCGCCCTCAGGGGGATTGGCCTGCAGTTGCTCGCATCGCCCGATATAAATACTGGAGAGCTTGTCCTGCGGGTTCAGCCGGTGTGCTTCTTCGAACAATTTGAGCGCCTGGCGCCAATCAGCTGCCCGGTATGCCTCGCGGCCCTCCCTGAAATAGCCGACCACTTCCATCAGGTGTGGAAAGGTCTCGCTGGTATGGTAATCCAGGACCTCGTATATTCTGACAGGTTTGGTCTTGCCCTTGACCACCACATCATCTATGTCACGAATGCGGTAAGTTCCACGGAGCTTGCCGAAAGTGTTTTCGCTGATCAGAATCTTGCTGCCGTATTGCTTGCAGGCAGACTCCAGGCGCGAGGCAAGGTTGACGCCATCTCCAATCACCGTATAGTCCATACGTTTGGGAGATCCGATATTGCCTGAAACCACTATATCAGAGTTAAGGCCGATGCCGATATCAATTGGTTTCCTGCCGGAACCTTTGCGCACTGAATTCCATTCAATCAAGGCATTAAGCATGCGAATAGCACACCTCGTGGCCCGGTCCTCGCTGTCATCGAACACTACAGGAATGCCAAAAGCAGCCATAATGGCGTCGCCAATGAACTTGTCCAACATGCCGCCCTCTGCCTGGATGCAATCCATCATGATTGTGAAGTACTCGTTAAGCAGGCTGACCGTGCCCTGTGCGCCGAGTTCCTCAGTGAAAGTTGTAAAGCTGCGGATGTCGGAAAAGAGGATGGTAGCCTCAGTGCTCTTGCCGCCAAGGATGTCTTCGCCCCCTGCAAGGAGCTGGTCGGCAAGTCCGGGATCCATATAGCGCGCCATTGTGGATTTCACCCGTTTCTCGCCTGAGATATCTTCGATCATGATCATCGTGCCCAGTTTCCTGCCTTCACCGCTCACCAGCGGCAGGACTGTCACGTTGGCAGATACCTTGTCCCCGCTGAATTCCAGCTCTGCGTCCATTGTAATGTCTGAGGTCTGGCTCTCTCCAACCCTTTTAACTTTTTCCGATACCCAGCTGTTGCTGCCTGTAAAGAAGTCAGTTATGTCCCGCCCAAGAATTTGTTCTTCCGTCACTTTCATTATCCGAAGGCCCGCAACGTTGCATGTCACTATCTTTCCCTCTTCATCAAGGGTAATAACGCCATTGCTCATGCTGTGCAGCATGCTCTCATTGTAATTCTTCATGTTTTGGACATCATTAAACAGCTTTGCGTTCTCAAGGGCGATGGAAACCTGTGCGGTGAATGCCTTCAGCCTGGATTCGTCCTCATCTGTAAATGCACCCCCCCGACGGTTGAGAACTTGCGTGACTCCTATTACCTTACCCTTCTTGTTCACCACCGGTGTGCAGAGTATGGAGCGGGTAAAGAATCCGGTCTGCTTGTCAAACGCAGGATTGAAGCGCATGTCGGCGTATGCATAAGGGATGTTCACAGATTTGCCGCTTGTAAATACTGCTCCGGCAATGCCGAGATGATTGGGGAAACGGATCTGGGTTGCCCCCATTCCTTCACCGATCAGGGACCAGAGTTCGTTGGTCTTTTCGTCATTCAGAAAAAGGGTGGACCGCTCTGCCTGAAGCATCCTGGTGGCCTCACTCATGACCTTGCGGAGCAGGGCGCCAAGTTCGATCTCAGACGTAATATCAGCCACTACATTAAGAAACTCCAGTTCCTTTGTTCTGGAGCGCTCCATATTTTCAATGAATTGTGCGCCCTGCAGCACAACCGCCGCCTGCATAGTCATTGCTTCGAGGAGTTCCAGATCCTCATCTGTGAACCTCCCCTTTTTCTTGTTCAGGGCCTGAGCTACGCCGATGACCTCACCCTTTGCAGTCTTGATCGGGGCACAGAGTACGCTCCTGGTATTATAGCCTGTCCGCTGGTCGACCTCCCGATTGAAACGTTTGTCTTTGTAAGCGTCGTGTACTATGACCCCCTTGCCGCTCTGAAAAACAGAACCTGCTATGCCGGTGGTATTAAGTATTCGGATCCGGCGGCTGAAATTGCCCTGGGCCACCACAGAGTACAACTCACCTGTCTGGCTGTCATTTAGGAAAAGTGAGCCGCGCTCCGCCCCGAGTTCACTGCCGGCTATCGCGACAAAGGCTTCAAGTATCTCGTCCAGGGAATCGATGGCAGCGAGCTTCCGGGAGATGCCGAGAAGCATCTCTGACTGCCGCAGTCTCTTCTGCTCATCCGTCTTAAGAGCAGCAATACGCCTGGGGCTGCTCTTCCCGGCCCTGTCTGATTTCGGCTGTCCTGTCTTTTTCTTGATCATCAGCTTTGTGTTGACTCCTGTTTCACTGTAAGCGACTCTCTGAGCATCTGGATCATCTGCTGCAACTGTTTAAGCTCATCGCCATGAGCCAGGCGCTCATCAGCAAGCCTGTCCTCAAAGACAGCGGCGCTGCGTTCCATCTCATTGCGCAGTTCCCTGGCAGTTGCCTTGAGCTGGAGGATCTCATCGTTTGCCGCAACAATGGCCTCCTGGACACTCCTGTTTTTATCATAACGAATGCTCTCCATTTCTTCGCGAAGGGCTACTATGGTGGCGCGGAGTTCCAATATCTCGGCATTGGCAGCTGCAATCGCGCGTTGAACAGATTTCTCCTGCTCAAACCGCATAGTCTCCAGTTGTTCGCGCATGGCTGAGATCGTATCCTTCATGAGGCGATTCTCAGTGTGTGCAACAGAAGATTCGTCTTCCCTTGTAACCCGCTTCCCCATTATTCATCGCACCAGCAGATAGGCTTTAGATAGCATTCTAAAGACAGAATACAAGACAATGCGGATAAAATCAAATGGAGAAAATTTGGTCGTGGGTCAGTTTGCTTTTGCTCTGTCTCAATTAGTCTTTCGATTCAAATCACTGGCATGTGATTGAAAACTGGCTATTGTCGCCATTTCTCGATATGTGGGCTGGACGTTACGGGGCAAAAGCAAACTGACCCACGACCAAAAGCTAAAAAGATTACGGCTATGAGGGCGGGAACTCTTGACAGAAGGAAAAAGGTAGAGCAGAATATTCATATTCCTTATATCACGCATTAGTCCGTTTCATAATTGAGGTTGCTTACAAGTGATCAACAAACATAATCTTTTGGCGTCATTGCCGGCAGTGGATGAAATCCTGAAGTCGGAAGAGGGCATAGTGTGGCAGCAGTCTTTTCCGAGACGGAATGTACTCAGTTCCATCCGTGATGTTATCGAGCACTACCGGGAGTCGATCCTCATGGATGAGCGAAAAGAATTTTCTCTGGAAGATATGCTGGCCGATATACAAACACAGATATCAGGACGTTCGGAATTCAGTCTTAAGCGGGTGATTAACGCAACCGGCGTGGTGATTCATACTAACCTTGGGAGGGCCCTCCTGTCAGAAGAAATCCTCGAAAATGTGAGATCCATTGCCTGCGGTTATTCCAATCTTGAGTATGAACTTGAACAGGGCAGGAGGGGCAAGCGACATTCCCACATACAAAGGCTGCTGAGAGAAATAACCGGCGCAGAGGCCGGTCTTGTGGTCAACAACAATGCAGCCGCTGTGCTTGTCAGCCTGTCTGCACTTGCAAAAGGCAAAGAAGTTGTTGTCTCCAGGGGTGAGCTTGTTGAGATAGGCGGTTCTTTCAGAATACCTGATGTCATGAGCAGCAGCGGCGCAATTCTGAAAGAGGTCGGAACTACCAATAAAACACACCTGCGCGATTATGAACAGTCCATAAATGAAAATACAGCATTACTGCTGAAAGTTCACCAGTCAAACTTCCGGATTTCGGGTTTTACGCAAACCGTCGCAATCGAGGAAATGGTTGCAATAGGAAGAAAGCATAATATCCCTGTAATGTTCGATTTGGGCAGTGGATGCCTCGTAGACCTGAAGCCATACGGGATACAAATTGAGCCAACAGTCCAGGAGATCATCAGAGCCGGAACAGACTTGGTCACCTTCAGTGGTGACAAGCTGCTCGGCGGCCCTCAGGGGGGCGTGATAGTAGGCAGAACTAAACTCATTGAAAATATTGCTAAAAACCCCCTGATGCGGGCTGTCAGGATAGATAAATTGACCCTCTCTGCATTAGAGGCCGTACTGATGTGTTACCTTGATGAGGATGAGGCCAAGATAAGAATTCCGACATTGAGCATGCTGTTGCAGGATTCAGAAAAAATTAAAGAAAGAGCAATGACTATAGCATTGCAATTAAAAAAAGAGATTGGCAATTCATTTGACGATATTGTTAAGACAGATGTTATCAGGGATGCGTCACAATCCGGAGGTGGGGCTTTGCCAGAGGTTGAATTTGAGACATATGTGGTTGCAATCAACTCAATGAAACTCTCCGTCAACAAACTCGAAGAACGGTTAAGGCACTGTAATCCGCCCATAATAACAAGGATAAAAGAGGATACCCTGCTTATCGATGCAAGAACAATAAGGGATAGCGAAATTGAGGTTCTGGTAAGAACTCTCAAAGCTGCATTGAGCTAAACTCATGCTTTTGGGTCAACAATGTTCCACGTGGAACATTGTTGACCTTATTAAATCCTTGCAGATAATTATTGAGTAACTATAAAATAGATTTATTTTATAAAACGTTAATTTCAGGGGTATTTCCATTATGGATGTATATGTAGCCAGGCAGCCAATTTTCGATAGAAAGAAGTCCTTGTTTGCCTACGAACTGCTGTTTAGAGACGGCCTGGATAATTATATGCCAAAGTTAGATGGCGATGCGGCGACAACAAAACTTCTTTCAAGCAGCTTTTTCACAATAGGCATTGATAAAATTGGCGCTGGTAAGCGTGCATTCATTAATTTTACACAGAAACTTCTCGAAACAGATATTCCTCTTATGTTCCCTCGTGAAACTACCGTTGTTGAGATACTGGAAGATGTTAACCCTGATCCGGATTTGCTGGAAGCCTGCAAAAGGCTTTCCTCTTTAGGATATTATTTGGCACTGGATGATTTTGTTTTTAAATTGGAATTGAAACCCCTAATAGAACTTGCCGATGTAATCAAGATAGATTTTAGAATAACACCTGTTGATGAAATTAAAAAGATCCTGAAAACGCTTGGCACGAGAAAGATTAAATTTCTTGCTGAAAAGGTCGAAACAAACGAAGAGTTTAAAAATGCGCTTAATATGGGATTTCAGTTTTTCCAGGGATACTTCTTCAGCAAACCGGAGATAATAAAAGGAAGGGAAATCTCCAGTTCCAGTTTGCAATACTTAAATTTCATGATGGAGATTAATAAGCCTCAATATAGTTTAAGCGAACTTGAAACAATAATGTCCCGTGATATTTCCATGTCATACAAACTGCTTCGTTATGTTAACTCAGCATTTTATAAAAGGAGCTCTGACATCACATCCCTGAGACAGGCCTTGCTTATCTTAGGCAAAGATGAGATAAATCGGTTCATAGCACTGATAGGACTGTCTAAACTTGCCGCCATCAAACCTGAGGAACTGGTAACAAGTGCCTGCATAAAAGCAAAATTGTGCGAAAAATTAGGCTCCGCGAGTTCTTGTGGGGCAACTCGTGATGAACTTTTCCTGTTAGGGTTATTCTCGAATTTGGATGCTATTCTGGATCTGCCAATGGAAGAAGTCATGGAGAAATTACCTCTTTCAGCTCCAATTAAAGAGGCTCTCATTACAAGAAGCGGAATATTAGGTGATTTTTTAACACTGGCTGAATCTTATGAACAAGGGAATTGGGATAAGGTTAAAGAGTTTGCGGCAAAGAGCTGTGTTGTAGAAAATGCAATTCCAAATATGTTTTTGGAAGCTTGCGCATGGGCTAGTGAGTTTGGCCTTTAAAATGTTCAAAGTGTTCCACGTGGAACACCTGATATGGAAACCGCCACTGCATTTACCCTCCCATTAATGGACTTAGTGGTGTGGGCGTACTGGATTTCGGAAGCGTCCACCTGGATTATCGCTTAGAAGCGCCTACTTTTGGCAGCAGGGGGTAGGTAACGTCCTACCCCCAAATACCCTTGAATGCTCGCAGCAGTTTATCCGTAATAAATGTTGCACTGGAAAGAAGAAAAATTTGGACGCTTCCGAAATTCAGTATGCCCACGACTGCACGCAGGTATCAGAATGTGTGTTAACATAAAAGCTCTTATGTAAATTACAAACCTGAGAATGTTATGGATTTGCTATCTCTAGATAAAAAAATCTTCTTTCTGATCAACCAGGGGCTTGCCAATCCCCTGCTCGATGGCTTAATGCCCTTTTTGTCAGCACGCGGTTATTTACTACTGCTCCCGTTCTTGATGTATCTGTTATATACAGCTTCTAAAGAGCAGCATAAGGGCAACGGTTTCGACATTTCTGCCGTACTGCAGATAGCCGCTGTATCGATATGTGCTGTTTTTTTGAGCGACTGGCTGGGAAACGAGCTCAAAAATACCTTTATGCGGGTCCGTCCCTGCAATTCGCTTGAAGATGTCAGACTTCTTGTCGGCTGCACCCAATCAGGCTCTTTCCCTTCGAATCACGCCGCAAATTCTTTTGCCTATGCATTGCCGCTTTTTTATTTAACACGCAATCACCTTGGGTTTCCCGCTCGCTTATACCCATTCGCGCTTGCATGCCTTGTAGCCTTGTCAAGAGTTTATGTTGGCGTACATTACCCGACTGACATCATGGCAGGAGCACTATTCGGGACAATGGTGTCGCTGCTTCTTATTATGCTTTACAAGTTTGCCGGGCAAAGCTATCAGAAAAATCAGGAGACAACGCTGCTCCTTGCCGGACTCGCAACAATCAGCGTCTTCAGAATTTATTATATACTGCACGGCCCTCTCGATCTAAGCCCTGACGAGGCCCACTATTGGGAGTGGTCCAGAAGACTTGATCTGAGTTATTACTCAAAAGGTCCAATGATTGCCTATCTCATTCATATCGGCACATTTTTTTTCGGTGACACTGTTTTGGGCATACGGATAATGGCCGCTATCTTTTCGGTCTTGAGCAGCGTATTCATGTTCAAACTCGCCATCCTCATGTATGGAAATACTTCCGGAAAGCCCGTCAGCCGGATGCCTGAGTGCTCATTTCCGCAAAGGTCCGGCGCCTTGTTGTCAGCTCTCGCATTTCAGGCCATCCCCCTGTTTGCAGCATATGGCATATTATTCACTATAGATTCACCTTTCATTTTTTTCTGGACAATCTCCCTTTACATTTTCTACAAGGCGCTCTCGGAACAACCCAAAAAGCAATGGATATACTGGACACTGTTAGGCATCTCTATCGGCTTCGGACTCCTGACAAAGTACACAATGGCTTTTTTCTACTTATGCGGATTGTTATTGCTCGTCTTTTCTGATAAGCGTTCCTTGCTCAGGACGCCGATGCCCTATATTGCCTTTATAATCAGCATGATAATATTCACTCCGGTGATTATCTGGAATGCACGGTATGGTTGGGTAACAGTCCTGCACACTGCAGGACAGGCCCATGTTGCTGACGGGATTACCCTTTCAACAGAAAGTTTTTTAAACTTCCTGGGCTCTCAAATAGGTACTGTAACGCCCCTGTTCTTTTGTCTGATGATATTTGCTCTTTTCAAACTTTTCCTGTCAGACAGAGGGTTACAGTCAAAATTCCTGTTCTTCTTCTCAATTCCGGTTATAGCTTTCTTTTTGTTGAAGGCATGCCAGGGCAAAGTGCAGGCAAATTGGGCCATGTTCGGGTACATTACCGGGATTATTGCTGCAGTACAGTTCTCCCTTAGTGATCACTCCAGGATAAGGAGAGCGTTGCTTACAATCAGTATCTGTTTTTCACTTGTCCTTACCGCGATAAGCCACTATCCATCAATAGTCGGGCTGCCTCAAAAGCTCGACCCTTCAGCACGGCTCAGGGGATGGAAAGCGCTTGGCAGCGAAGTCAGCATACTCTCGGAACAGATGGCAAAACAGGGCAATTTAGTTTTATTTTCAGATAGTTATCAAATAGCCAGCGAGCTGGCTTTTTATGTTAAAGGCCATCCGGAAACATTTTCAATCAACCTTGGCAGAAGAATGGACCAATATGATCTCTGGCCGGATATAAACAGCAGGGCCTTAGAACTGCGGAAGAAAAGAAGTCCGGCAGCAATAAACGGAATTTTCGTTAAGTCGGGTCTTGCAGATATGCCCCCGACAGTCGCACAGGCATTCGATCATTTTGACAAAAAAATATTCAGCGTATACGAGCATGGCAGCATTCTTAGGGAATATTCTATTTTTATTTGTTATAATTTCACAAACCTGAAAATTGAGAAGCCTGAAACTTTTTAGGGTAACCGTACAAATAACTTGTCTAAGCCATGGGAGATTCCGATGACTGTATCAATCGTAGTACCGCTGTACAATGAGGAAGAAAATGTGGAGGTATTGCACAATAAGATACTGGAAGTTCTCAGCAGCAACAACATTGACTATGAAATAATCTACGTGGACGACGGCAGCAATGACAATACACTGCAACTCCTGGACATGCTGCAGAGCAAGCACAAAAATATTGTTGTCCTCAGTTTGAGGAGGAACTTCGGTCAGACTGCCGCGTTCGCTGCGGGTTTCGATTTTGCACGTGGAGATATAGTGATTACCATGGACGGAGATCTTCAGAATGATCCCAAAGATATCCCCAGACTGCTTGAAGCAATAAAAGATTGTGACCTTGTCAGCGGATGGCGAAAAAAACGAAAAGACCCTTTCCTGACCAGACGCCTCCCGTCAATCATTGCGAATTGGCTTATCAGCAAAGTTACCGGAGTAAGGCTCCACGATTACGGTTGCTCTCTGAAGGCCTATCGCAGAGATGTTGTAAAAAACCTTAAGCTCTATGGTGAAATGCACCGTTTCATTCCCGCTGTAGCAAGTTGGTATGGGGTAAGGATTTCGGAAATTGAAACAACCCATCACCCGAGGCTGAGGGGAAAGTCAAAGTACGGCATTTCGAGGACCATCCGGGTGCTGCTCGATCTGATTACAGTAAAGTTCCTACAGAGCTTCTCGACCAGGCCCATGCAATTTTTTGGTCCCATGGGTCTCATATTTTGCTTTTTCGGCTTTTGCATATCGCTCTACTTAACAATCTCTAAGCTATTCATGGGAGCTAACATAGGAGGAAGGCCTCTCCTGTTATTCGGGGTGGTATTAATCATCGTGGGAGTGCAATTTATAGGTATGGGGCTACTGGGGGAGATGTTAGTACGCGTCTATCACGAAAGCCAGAAAAAACCAATCTATGCGATTAAGAAAATTCTTGGTTCAAGCATATAGAATCAATTGATTAAGAATGCCAGTATCCTAATCCTGAAGCTCTGTGTAAGCGCCACTCTATTCTATCTTCTCGTTTCAAAGGTAGGGGGCAAGACTCTTTTGCACAATATCCGCCTGCTTGATCCAGGTCTTTTTCTGGTAGCAGTAGTTTTATATATTGTAGCCTCCTACGTGTCCACCATTCGCTGGAAACTGCTTATACCCTCCAAGAACAAGACCTCCAGACTCTTCAGCATATATATGATAGGCTCATTCTTTAATACGTATTTGCCGGGAATGATCGGCGGTGACGCGGTGAAAGCATATTATTTGAGTAAGGAACTGCACTCAGTGGAGAGCGCATTAAAAACAGAAGATCAGGAAAAAACGACTTCATTGGCTGTAGTAATAGCGTCGATCTTTATGGACCGTTACATTGGCCTCAGTGCACTCCTGGCCCTTGGCATGGTCACGTTCCCCTTTGGTGTCAGGTACCTTGAAAAAGCCTCTATCACCTGGCCGGTAATCTGGCTTGTACCGGCAGCTACAGTTGTTTTTGTTGCGGTAAGTTTCGCACTTTTTAAATTCAGGGTCGGCGCGCGCCTGAAATTCATCTTCAAAACATACCAGTATCTTCAGTTTTACCGTTCCAGAAAAAAAATCCTTATAAAAGCCTTTGCCTATTCCATTATTGTCCAGTTTATCGGGATATCAGCAGTGTATATCCTCGCAAAGGGCCTCTCGCTGGACACCCCTTTTCTGTCCCTGCTTATCTTCCTGCCCATAATTATCCTCATAACGGCCCTGCCTATCTCAATCTCAGGGATTGGATTGCGGGAGGGGGCCTTTATCATTCTTCTCGGCTCAACTGGCATACCTGCTGAAAAAGCCCTGACTCTGTCAATCACCTGGTTCCTGTCAGTATTTGTTGCAGGCATATGGGGGCTGCTGGAATATTTACGATTTAAGACTATTTTTGGCAGAGAGAAAAAACAGGAACCGTTTGAGATCTCTTAAATTATCCAAAAAAGGGTTCGTTGCGTAGTAGTCCTGAAGCCAGAGCTTCAGCGCCGGGTCAGTCAGCCTGAGACCGTATTTTTTAATTATTCCATCCGCGATAAATTCAATATCTTCCCGCCTCTCTCTTAATGGCGTGATAAACATGCTCACCGGGTTGAGGGCCTTCAACAACTTCTCGGAAAACCTTCCTTCTTTCGTTTCAGTAATAAGATTCTTCCTGGAGGTCAAAATAAATTTTATATTGAATGATGCCGGCTGGATTTCTCCTATCTTATAAAACTCATCCTTGTTTATTATTTCTGCAAAGACATTCTGCTGTATCAACGGTATCATATCAACGTCCTTGAGCAAGACAGTTCCCCCGTCAGCAATCTCAAGCGCTCCTTTGTGTTTCTCCAACCCCAGAAAGCACCCCTTTGCCCCGCAGATCTCCATCTCAAATGTGTCGCTGTCAAGCGCATCGCAGTGTATTGAGAGGAAGGGCTTATTCTTTCTCGGGTTGTCCGGGCGATGGTGAAGGGATATTGCCAGCAGCCGCTTGCCGACACTGCTTTCACCATATATAACGATATTCCTGTCGTCCCGGCTGGCTGTATAAATTTCTTCAAGCGATTTTTTCAGACCTTCTGATTTTGTCAAGAAAGTCAATCCCGGCACAATATAGTTCTCCGCGCCGTGAATGCATTGTTCGTACAGGCCCGCCACATTAAACTCCCTGCATGCAAGATCAAACCGCGAGACAACTTCAGCCATTAATTCCTCAATTGCATTTTCAGGTATTCTAAAATACGATTTGGCCAATTCCCTGAACTTTTCCTGGGCTTCAACCACCACAGGGAAAAGAATGGCCCGGGCTGCCGCTTCTGCCGTATCGATCAGTCTGAACATCTGGAATGATTTATGGGCAACTGAAAGTCTGGAAGGAATTTGTGAAAAGTTTTTTCGGCGCCCATCCTTTTCAAATATAGTAAGCATTAAATCGATAACATCCCTATAGACTTTAGGAGAAGTCAAATTCTTATTCAACGCATCGATATGGTTTGCCTTATATAAACCCTCCTCTATAAAAACCCTCTGCTCGATAGGCACCTTCAGCAGAAGTTCCATTATCCTTTTATAATCAGGATGTGCTGTCAGCATCAGGAGCATGCCTACCGAAGGCAGTATACCGGCAAAAAAGGCTTCATCTTCATCAGCAATATTCACCCGCTCATTAATAATCGCGGCTGTTCCACCAGCCAGGGCAGCATAGCACCAAAACAACAGGTAATCCTTATCGAGATAATAGTCCTGCCGCAGTATGAAATTTTCGATTCCTTCGGCGCCGATAAGCGATATCGCCTGAGAAATCGATGTAACATCTCCCCTTTTGCCTGAAGCATTTATGTGCTTTAGCAATGAAAAGTACAGACCGGGATCATATTTAAGCAGGTCAGACGCCTTCTGAAGCGGCTCGGTCTCATTCTGAACAAGGGCACGCAGGGAAGCGACAACATGCTCAAAAACAGGTATATTCATTAGTGCTATAATAAAAGATTAATGTTTAAAGAGCAAGACTATAATGTTATAGTAATCGGCGCGGGCCATGCCGGATGCGAGGCAGCACTCGCGGCAGCCCGCCTCGGTTTGCGCGCCTGCATTTTTACTACCAACCTCGATACTATTGCACACATGTCGTGCAATCCTGCTATCGGAGGACTTGCAAAAGGGCACCTTGTAAGGGAGATTGATGCCCTCGGCGGCGAGATGGCCAAGGCCGCTGACAAAGCCGGAATCCAGTTCAGAATGCTGAACATGTCGAAAGGTCCGGCTGTATGGTCTCTGCGGGCCCAGGCTGACAGGGTACTCTACAGGCTCTTCATGCGCCACTCTCTTGAGAACCAGGCAAATCTGACTATTAAACAGGGTTCTGTTGAAAAAATAATAATTGAAAATAATGCTGTTGCAGGAATTATGACCTCACTTGGCACATTTTATGGAGCAAAGACAGTTATTGTGACAACCGGCACATTTTTAAAGGGACTCATTCATATAGGCACTGACAGTTTTCAGGCGGGAAGAGCCGGGGAATTTCCTTCAATAGGCCTGTCAGACTCCCTCCGTGGGCTTGGGTTGAAAATGGGACGGCTGAAAACAGGCACGCCTCCACGACTTGACGCACGGAGCATCGATTTTTCAAAAACTACTCCCCAGTGGGGTGATACGCCGCCCCCTCCTTTCTCCTATTCCACTGAAACAATCAACAACCCCCAGTTGCCCTGCTATATTACATACACAAACAAAAAAACACATGAAATCATCCTTAGCAATCTCGACAGGTCGCCGCTTTACAGCGGCCGCATAAAGGGTATCGGACCCAGATATTGCCCCTCAATTGAGGACAAAGTAGTAAGGTTCTCTGACAAGGAGCGGCATCAGGTCTTCCTTGAGCCGGAAGGCCTCGAAACAACAGAATATTATGCCAATGGCATCTCTACAAGTTTACCCTACGATGTCCAGCTTAATCTTGTGAGAAGCATTGAAGGGTTGGAACAAGCTGAAATAATGAGGCCTGCCTATGCAATAGAATATGATTTTGTTTATCCGACACAGCTCAAACACAGCCTGGAAACAAAGGAAATAGATGGGCTCTTTCTGGCAGGTCAGATTAACGGGACCTCAGGATATGAAGAGGCCGCTGCACAAGGGTTGATGGCTGGTATCAATGCTGCCCTGAAAATAAAAGATGAACCGCCTCTTGTACTTGGCCGCGATGAAGCATATATAGGCGTGCTTATCGATGACCTTATAACAAAAGGCACGATGGAACCGTACAGGATGTTCACTTCAAGAGCAGAATACCGGTTGCTCCTGCGGCATGACAATGCAGACTTCAGGCTCCTTGAAAAGGGTTATATCATAGGCTTGGTCTCTAAAGAACTATACGAACGCTTTATAAGAAAAAAAGCCTTGATTGATAGAGAACTGCTCAGACTCAAAAAGGAACGCGTCAAACCGTCAACAGAGCTGAATATGGTCTTGCTGTCTTTGGGCACTTCAACACTGACCGAGGACATTACGCTTGACAAACTGCTGAAGCGGCCTGAAGTAAAATATAGTGCAATAAAACAGATGTCCCCTTCTCCTGATACACTTACTCCGGAGATGGAATCCCGTGTCGAAATACATGTCAAATATGATGGATATGTGCAAAAACAAATGGAAATTGCAGGAAGGCTTAACAAATTTGAATCAAAAAAGATACCTTTGTCTTTGGATTATACTTCAGTCCCCGGCCTTTCCAAAGAAGTGACAGAAAAGCTTTGCCAAATTCAGCCCGAAACTATTGGCCAGGCAGGCAGGATACCTGGAATTACCCCTGCTGCCATATCAATACTCTTAGTGGCGGTAGAACGATATTGGAAACAGAGCAGGAATTCCTGAAAAAAGGGCTGCTGGAGCTGGGTCTCAATTTGCCGGCAGATGCTGACAATATGTTTTTAAGCTATCTGTCCGAGTTAAAAAAATGGAACCGGGCCTACAACCTTACCGCATTAAAAAATGATAGGGATATCATCATAAAACATTTTTTTGATTCGTTACTGTTTCTCAAAGCCTTTCCCCAGGAGAGCGGAAATGTTTGCGATGTGGGCAGCGGCGCAGGGTTTCCCGGCATCCCCATAGGGATTTTAAGGCCGGATATTTCTATTACCCTGATTGAACCATCACGGAAAAAATACGCATTCCTTAAAAACATAATAAGAGTCCTTGGCTTAAATAATATTACAGTGATCGAATCACGGGTAGAGGATGTCCAGGATTCTGAATTTACTATAGCAGTGACAAGGGCTCTGTTCAGCATAAATGAATTTGTGGAAAAGACAAAACATTTAGTAATAGAAGGCGGCTGCTTCATACTCAGCAAAGGGCCGAAGTTCCAGGATGAACTGAAAAAAATTCCGGCTTACGCTCATTTCGTACACATTGAAGCCATTTTGCCGTTGACCTCTTTACAAAGGCATTTAATAAGAGTTACAATTTAATCGGGATATAAAATAAATTTATCCTCGCAGAGAAATAATAATTGACATATTTCTCCCGACATGTTAGTCTATTGTTCGTTGTTCTTTGAGTGTTAAGTTTTTTTCTTTTTACTACAGTGCCTTAGGTCAAGCAGGGTCGGATTAAATGCAAGGCCATGTAAACTTGACATGAGGTAGTGTGGGCTTTTTGTTCTTTGAAAACTAGAGGTAGATTCTGTCAATGAGCATTTTGAGTATTTCAGGAAAACTTTTGAGAGTTTGATCCTGGCTCAGAACGAACGCTGGCGGCGTGCTTAACACATGCAAGTCGAACGGGGTATAGGGAGTAGCAATACGAAGTATACTTAG
>JBEKJD010000030.1:0-15676 GCA_050011415.1 Dissulfurispiraceae bacterium
CTAAAAAGCAGGTTTCAATTGATATAAAAGAGATCAGGAAGCCCGAAGTGGACTCTCAGCTTGTAGCCGAGAATATAGCATTACAGCTTGAGAAGAGAGTTGCATTCAGAAGGGCGCTCAAGCGGGCTGTGGCATCTGCGATGAGGTTCGGCGCGTTGGGCATCAAGGTGCAGTGCTCCGGAAGGCTGGCCGGCGCCGAGATAGCGAGAACGGAATGGTACAGAGAGGGCAGGGTGCCCCTCAGCACTTTCAGGGCAAATATAGATTACGGATTTTCAGAGGCGCGGACAACATTCGGCGCAATCGGTATAAAGGTATGGCTCTATCATGGCGATATCCTTGCCGAACAACCCGCTGCGGCATTAGTAGGCGAATAACCAGGAGAGTAACGCATGCTTGCACCAAAAAAAGTTAAGTTCAGAAAGATGATGAAAGGCAATATGAACGGCAAGGCATACCGCGGAGCCGAAGTCAGTTTCGGCGAGTTCGCAATGAAAGCACTCGAACCCGGCTGGATCACAAGCCGGCAGATTGAGGCTGCGAGGGTTGCCATAACGCGCCACGCCAAGAAAGGATGCAAGGTGTGGATAAGAATTTTTCCGGATAAGCCGATAACGAAGAAGCCGGCTGAGACGAGAATGGGTAAAGGCAAGGGCAATCCTGAGTACTGGGTTGCAGTTGTAAGTCCTGGAAGAATATTGTACGAAGTTTCCGGAGTTTCCGAAAATATTGCAAAAGAGGCATTCAAACTTGCATCAAGGAAACTGTCTATCACTACTAAATTTGTCAAGAGAGAGGAGGCAGAGTTATGAAGCCTTCTGAAGTCAGAGCGTTGTCAGTGGATGAATTAAAGCAGAAAGAGATGGATTTGAGAAAGGAACTGTTCAATCTCAGGTTTCAGCTTTCGAAGGGCGAATTGCAAAGCAATAGCAGAGTACGTGCGGTGCGTAAGGATATAGCGAAAGTACTGACGGTCATTACGGAAAAAGAGCCTCGATCAGGGACCGGCAAAGGAGAGGCCAGAAATGCCTAAGAAGACATATACGGGTAAAGTAGTCAGCGATAAAATGGATAAGACTGTTGTTGTAGCGGTGACCAGGACGTTTCAACACCCTGTCTATAGGAAAACCGTCAAGAAGGTCACCAAGCTCAAAGCCCATGACGAGGAGAACAAGTGTAAAGAGGGCGATATGGTCGAGATTATTGAAAGCAGGCCGCTGAGCGGAGATAAACGGTGGCAGGTAATCAAAATCGTTAAAGGCGAGGGCAAGTAAATGATACAGAATTTGAGCATCCTTGAGGTGGCTGATAACTCGGGAGCCAAGAGGGTCCAATGCATCAGAGTTATGGGGGGGTCCAACAGAAGGTATGCGCGGCTTGGCGATATTATCGTGGTGAGTGTTAAAGAAGCGATACCTGAAGGTAATGTGAAAAAGGGTGCTGTGTCAAAGGCTGTTGTTGTGAGGACCAAAAAAGAAACCAGGCGTCCTGATGGGTCATACATCAGGTTTGACCAGAATGCTGTAGTGCTTTTAAACAACCAGATGGAACCTGTAGGAACAAGGATTTTCGGCCCGGTTGCACGCGAGTTAAGGTGGAAGGAATTCATGAAGATTATATCGCTTGCTCCCGAGGTCCTGTAATGGTGAGGAGGGGATAGTGGGGTTAGGAATAAAAAAAGGGGACATCGCTTTGGTGATGACCGGAAAGAATAAGGGTAAAAAGGGAAGAATACTTTCGGTATCTCCCGCTGCTGCAAAGATAACTATAGAGGGCATTAATATTATTAAAAGACATACCAAGCCGAATAAAACATATTCCCAAGGCGGCATTATCGAGAAGGAAGGTCCCATACATATATCGAATGTAATGTTCGTATGTCCTAAATGCAGCAAGCCGACCAGGATAGGCAACACGGTCCTCGATGGCGGCAAAAAGCTCAGGACCTGCAAGAAGTGCAAGGAGGTACTGGATTAGCTATGACGCCTCGTCTGATGGAAAAATATTCGAAGGAAGTAATACCCGTGATTATGAAGGAATTCTCATATGACAATATCATGCGCGTTCCTAAACTGCAGAAGATAGTAGTCCATGTCACCCTTGGCGAAGCCACACAGAATATCAAACTCCTTGATGCCGCGGAAAAAGAACTGGCGGCTATTACCGGGCAGAAGCCGCTGATCACGAAATCGAAGAAGGCGATTGCAGGATTCAAGCTGAAGCAGGGGGTCCCCATCGGATGCAAGGTGACGTTAAGGGGTGAGCGCATGTATGAATTTTTTGACAGGTTAATCAATGTCGCGTTGCCCAGGATCAGAGATTTCAGGGGGCTTTCTACAAAATCTTTTGATGGAAGGGGGAACTACTCTTTTGGCCTGAAGGAGCAGTATATATTCCCTGAAATCAATTATGATAAAGTCGAGCTGGTGCATGGTCTTGATATAACCATGTGCACTTCCGCAACAAATGATACCGAATGCAAATCATTGCTCAGGCATATGGGAATTCCGTTCAGGAAATAAAGGAGGAGTTTGGTGGCAAAGACATGTTTAATTGAGAAATCCAACAGGGCACCCAAGTTTAAGGTTCGTGCCTATAACCGGTGCAAGGTGTGCGGGAGGCCGAGAGGCTATTTGAGGAAGTTCGGACTTTGCAGAATCTGCTTCAGGACACTGGCCCTCAGGGGATTTATCCCCGGGGTCACAAAATCGAGCTGGTAGGGGTGAAAGCATGTTAACAGATCCGATTGCCGATATGCTTACCAGAATGAGAAACACCCTCCTTATCAGGACGGAAAAGGTAGATGTTCCGGCCTCAAGGATGAAGGTGGAATTGGCCAAGATTTTAAAAGAAGAGGGCTTTATAAAATCGTATAAAATAATTAAAGATAAAAAACAGGGCATGCTGCGCGTGACCCTTAAATATACTACTGACAGCACTCCGGTCATCAGCGGCCTGAAGAGAATCAGCAAGCCTGGCAGGAGAATATATGCCGGCAAGGACGAGGTGCCCAAGGTTATGGACGGGGTGGGAATAGCTATCATTTCTACATCGAGAGGTGTCCTTACAGATAAAGCATGCCGCCGGGAGGGTGTTGGTGGTGAGGTGCTTTGCTATGTTTGGTAACCGCACCCCGGGAGGAGAGACAGATGTCACGAGTCGGTAAAAAGCCTATAGATATTCCGCAGGGAGTTAATATTGAAGTAAAGCAGGACCTTATTAAAGTTAAAGGGCCAAAGGGTGATTTGACGTATACTTTTCCCGAAGGAATAAAGATATCCGTTGCCGAGGGCAGGATTATCATTGACAGGGGTAATGATTCAAAGTCGCATAGGGCACTCCACGGTCTTGCCAGAAGCCTTGTGTCCAACATGGTAAACGGTGTTTCTCTGGGTTACACCAGGGTGCTTGAAATAACCGGCATCGGTTACCGGGCCCAGGCAAAGCCGGGCAAATTAACGTTTACACTTGGGTATTCTCATCCCATTGAATATCAGCTTCCCGATGGAATTAAAGCTGTCGTTGATGAGAAACAGACGACCCTTACATTAACCGGCGCGGATAAGCAGTTGCTCGGGCAAGTCGCAGCCAATGTCAGGGAACTCAGAGCGCCTGACGCTTATAAAGGCAAGGGAGTCAGGTATAGCGGAGAACGGATCAAATTGAAGGCTGGAAAAACGGGTAAGAAATAACAGGAGGATGTTGTGATTGTCAAGGAAGAGGCGAGGCAAAGGCGCCATAAAAGGTTGAGGAAAAAGGTATCGGGCAGCATTGCGCGGCCCAGGCTCTGTGTTTACAAGAGCCTCAATCACATATATGCGCAGATTATTGACGATACCAAAGGGCATACGCTTATTACAGCCTCCACACTCGATAAAGAGCTGAAGGGTGACAGCGGCCACAAGGGTAACACTGCGATGGCCAAACGGGTTGGCTTGCTGATTGCATCGCGGGCGGTCCAATTGGGCGTCAGGAAAATCGTATTTGACCGTGGCGGTTATATATATCATGGCCGTTTGAAAGCCCTTGCTGATGGTGCACGCGAAGGCGGGCTGGAATTTTAAGGAGGTATGGTGAAAACCGAAAGGATCGAGGCTGAGGGGCTCAATTTAAAAGACAAGGTAGTCTATATAAACAGGGTTGCAAAGGTTGTTAAGGGAGGAAGAAGATTTTCCTTCAGTGCCCTGGTTGTCGTAGGCAGCGGAGAGGGTATCGTCGGTGTCGGCAAAGGAAAGGCTTCCGAAGTGCCTGAAGCAATTCGAAAAGCGGTAGAGCAGGCAAAAAAGCGCCTTATGCGGTTTGCCCTGAAGGATGGCACCATTACCCACAGGATTATAGGAAAGTACGGTTCGAATGCTGTAGTCATGAACCCTGCCCCGAAGGGAACAGGTCTGATTGCCGGCGGCGCAGTCCGCGCAGTATTCGAGGTTGCAGGCATTCACGACATAGTTGCCAAATCTCTCGGCGGCCACAACCCGTTCAACACGGTCAGAGCGACACTGGATGGGCTAAGCCATTTAATGGACCCTGATGTTGTCAATAAATTAAGGGGCAAAGCTGAAGGGGAAGTCATTTCAGAGGAAGAGAGCGAGCAGGAGGTTAAAAGTTAGACCATGAGAATAGAGAATTTAACACCTGCCCCGGGGAGCAAAAAAAAACCCAAGAGAATCGGCAGGGGGATGGGTTCGGGACACGGCAAGACTTCTACCAAGGGACATAAGGGGCAAAAAGCCCGGTCCGGGGGTAACAAGGGGCCTGCTTTTGAGGGTGGTCAAACACCTATTCAGAGAAGGCTTCCCAAAAGAGGATTCAAGAATAGACCCTTTAAGAAGGAATATGCAATTGTAAATCTGAACGATATCGCAAAGCTTACCGATATCGATACTATAACGCCTGAAGTCCTGGTTGAACGCAGGGTTGTCAGGGATTTGAAGGACGGGCTAAAGGTTCTCGGCAATGGGGATATAACCAGGTCTGTCGTAATCAGGGCGCATGCATTCAGTGCTTCCGCGGTGTCTAAAATCACTGCTGCCGGCGGAAAGTCCGAGGTATTGTAACATTGGGCTTCCTGGCAACCATACAGAATATCTTTAAAATCGTCGAATTAAAAAACAGGGTCCTTTTTACACTGGGCATGCTCGCAGTTTACAGGATTGGCGCCCATATCCCAACTCCTGGTATCAATAGCGAGGCGCTGAGCAAGTTCCTTACTGAAAAGGGCGGGGCGATGATGGGCTTCTTTGATATGTTCTCCGGAGGCGCCCTTTCCAGAGTAACGATTTTTGCACTTGGAATCATGCCATACATCAGCGCTTCGATTATTTTTCAACTGCTGACAGTGGTTATCCCCAGCCTGGGCAAGCTTGCGAAAGAAGGGGAGTCGGGCAGGAAAGCAATAGTTAAATATACCAGATATGCGACTGTTGTTATCGGCGCTATACAGTCCTTTGGAATAGCTGTCGGCCTGGAAGGAATGGCTGGTGGACAATTTATCCAGAACCCCGGCTGGAGTTTCAGAATTCTGACAATGATCACCTTGACGTCTGGTACGGCGTTTCTTATGTGGCTCGGTGAGCAGATAACGGAGAGGGGTATTGGAAACGGTATTTCCCTTATTATTTTTGCGGGAATTACGGCCCGGTTCCCTAATGCGGTGTTCAGCACTTTCAGCCTGGTGAGGGCGGGTGAACTTTCGCTGTTTTTTGTTATCCTGTTGGCTATTATAATGATAGCGGTTATAGGCGGCATAATCTTTATAGAGCGTGGACAGAGAAAGATTCCGGTGCAATATGCAAAGCGGGTGGTGGGCAGGAAAGTTTTCGGTGGCCAGAGCACGCATCTTCCCCTGAAGGTGAACACTGCCGGCGTTATTCCCCCAATCTTTGCTTCATCGATTATAATGTTTCCGGCAACTGTTGCAGGATTCATTGCGGTGCCGTGGGTGCAGGCTTTTGCAAAGCAGTTGGCGCCCGGCACGATTATTTATACCATTCTCTATGTCGGCATGATATTCTTTTTCAGTTATTTCTATACTGCGGTGATATTCAATCCTGTCGATATAGCAGAGAACCTCCAAAAACATGGAGGTTTTATACCGGGCATGAGGCCCGGACAAAAGACAACCGAATACATATACCGGGTGCTTACACGTCTTACTTTTGTTGGAGCTTTTTATCTTGCAGTTGTATGCGTAATGCCTGAACTCCTTATTAAGCGGTTCAATGTCCCTTTTTACTTTGGCGGAACCTCCCTTCTGATTGCCGTGGGCGTTGCCCTGGATACGGTCTCGCAAATAGAGTCTCACCTGGTTACGAGGTCGTACGAGGGATTTCTCAAGAGAGGGAAACTCAAAGGCAGACGAGATTAACGGCCGCTGCATTGTGATAATTGTTAAATCCCAGAGAGAGATAGAAAAGATTGCAGCGGCGTGCCGTATTGTAGCTGAAATTCTGTTGAACCTTAAGTCTTTTATAGCTGCTGATATAACGACCGCCGACATAGAAGCATACGTTGAGGACCAGATAAAAAAGCGGAAGGCAAACCCCGCTTTTAAGGGATACAGGGGATATCCGGCGAGCACGTGCTTATCGGTCAATGACCAGGTGGTGCACGGAATCCCGTCCCGTAAGGTCAGATTAAAGAACAGTGATATAATCAGCATTGACTTAGGTGTTTTATTGGAAGGGTTTTACGGCGATGGAGCTGCGACTTTTCCTGTCGGTGCTGTGGGAGCTGAGGCGCTGAAGCTGATGTCTGTAACCGAAGAGGCGCTCTATGTGGGCATCAGGAAAGCCAGAGCAGGAAACAGGGTTTCTGACATTTCTTCTGCCATTCAGCATCATGCAGAGTCCAACGGCTTTTCGGTTGTAAGGGCCTTTGTCGGACATGGAATTGGGCGCTCTTTGCATGAGGACCCGCAGGTCCCCAACTTTGGTGAACCTGGCAAGGGACCGCGGCTCAAAGAGGGGATGACATTGGCAATCGAGCCCATGGTCAATGCCGGTTGCGCGGAAGTTAATATACTTGATGACGGCTGGACTGCTGTAACTGCTGATGGCCGGTTGTCCGCTCACTTTGAACATACGATCGCGATAACGAAGGGTGACGCTGCAATCTTGACTAAAATTTGACTTACAGGTATAATTAAAGGCTTACGCATGGCAAAAGAAGAAAATATTGAAGTGCAGGGCACTATTGTCGAAACCTTGCCCAACGCGATGTTTAGGGTTGCACTTGAAAATGGCCAGGTGATACTTGCATACGTATCAGGCAAGATGCGGATGCATTTTATAAAAATTTTGCCCGGGGATAAGGTTACCATTGAGCTTTCTCCTTACGATCTTACCAAGGGCCGTATAACGTATAGATTCAAATAGTAAACAACAAGCAGCGCTTTCTTTTTTTTGGGGGGATTAATTATGAAGGTAAAGCCTTCTGTAAAACCTGTATGTTCAAAGTGCAAGATAGTTAAGAGAAAAGGCGTGGTCAGGATCCTTTGTGAGAACCCGAGACATAAACAGAGGCAAGGATAGGGAGGGGATATGGCGAGAATTGCTGGCGTGGACCTGCCGAAAAATGAGCGTGTCGAGATTGGACTCACGCGCATATTCGGTATTGGAAGGGCATTGTCGAACAAGATATTGAAAGAGATTGATGTCGATCCTGATACGCGGGTCAAAAATCTTACTGACGCTGATGTTGTAAAAATCAGGAGCGGCATAGAAAAAGAATATAAGGTCGAGGGCGATCTCAGACGCGAAATTGCGATGAATGTTAAAAGGCTGACCGACATTGGATCTTACAGGGGAACGAGACATGCTGCGCATCTGCCGGTGAGAGGGCAAAGGACGAAGACCAATGCAAGGACCCGTCGAGGCCCGCGGAAGCTTGTGCTCAGGAAAAAGTCATAAGGAGGACCTTTAGATAATGGCGCAGAAGAAAAGAGTCGGGAAAAAAGTAAAGAAGCATATTGCGAACGGCACTGCTCATATACAGACTACTTTTAATAATACGATTATTACAATAACCGATACTACGGGAAATGTCATTGCATGGTCAAGTGCGGGAAGCCTTGGATTTAAAGGGTCGCGGAAGGGTACGCCTTTTGCTGCCCAGATAGCATCCGAAACAGCAGCCAAAAAGGCCATGGAAGTCGGCCTCAGGCAGGTCGATGTATATGTAAAAGGTCCTGGCGCCGGACGTGAGACGGCGATCAGGGCATTACAGGCCGCAGGACTGGAAATTACACTTATTAAGGATGTTACTCCGGTCCCCCATAACGGTTGCAGGCCGCCGAAAAGGAGGAGAGTATAAATGGCTAGATACACGGGCCCGCTGTGCAGGCTTTGCAGAAGAGAGGGAGAAAAACTCTTCTTGAAGGGCACAAGGTGCTATACGGAAAAATGTGCCGTGGAGCGGAGGAAATACCCTCCGGGACAGCATGGCCAGAGCAGGGGCAAACTCTCCGATTATGGATTGCAGTTGAGGGAAAAGCAGAAGGTAAGAAGAGTATACTGGATAATGGAGAACCAGTTCAGGAATTATTTTGAGAAGGCCTCCAGGCTTAAGGGCATCACCGGCGAAGTATTGCTTCAATTGCTGGAAAGAAGGCTCGACAACTCCGTGTACAGGATGGGCTTTGCCCTTAACAGAAGAGAATCGAGACAACTGGTAAGACATGGCCATTTTATCGTCAATGGAAGGAAAGTTGATATGCCGTCATATATTTTAAAGGACGGAGATATTGTTGCCGTTGCTGAAAAAAGCAGGGAACTCCAGGCTATCACAGAGAGCTTATCTATCGCTGAACAAAGAGGGTTCCCTGAATGGGTCGAGGTTGATCCAAAAAACCTGACAGGAAAGTTTGTAAGGGTGCCTGCCAGGGATGAAATACAATTGCCGGTACAGGAGCAGCTCATTATAGAGCTTTACTCCAAGTAACGGGTTTGCCTTACATGCTATGGACGAAAAGTCGTTAGACGGTAATAATTTTAAACACAGAAAATAAACCCTGTTAGAAACCCTATAGACTTTCTGACAGGATAAAGGCATAGGAGACCGTATTATGGATCTGGTAAAAAAAGGCTTTCAGTTGCCCCAAAAGATTAGTTTTGACGAAGAGACCCTTACGGATTTTTATGGAAAGCTTGTTGCTGAGCCGCTTGAGCGTGGATTTGGGACGACAATAGGCAACTCTCTCCGCAGGGTTTTGCTTTCCTCGATAGAAGGCGCTGCGGTTACCGGAATCAGAATGCCTGGTGTCTTGCATGAATTCTCCGCCATAAAATCTGTAAAAGAAGATGTCGTTGATATTGTGCTTAACATAAAAAAGCTGAGATTCAGGGTATATGGCGATGGGAACAGGACCGCTTCGATTAAGGTTAAAGGACCCAAAGTGGTAACCGGCGCTGATATAGAGACCGATTCCAATGTTGAGGTTTTGAACAGCGACTGTTATATAGCAACAGTGGACAACAATGCTACATTTGAGATGGAGCTGTATGTCAGGAAAGGCAAGGGTTATGTTCCCGCGGAGTTGAATAAAGAGGAGGAATTGCCGGTTGATGTCATTGCCGTGGATTCCATTTACAGTCCAATAAAGAGGGTGAATTTCTGGGTTGAAAAAGCGAGGGTCGGCCGTTCGACTGATTATGACCGGCTGGTAATGGAGTTATGGACGGATGGAGGGATAACTCCTGAAAAGGCGGTCAGTGATGCGGCTTCAATATTGATGGACCACCTGGACCTGTTTATTTTTGTAGAGGAAGAAGATATTGCCGACGAGTCACCGCGGGCTGCAAGCGTTGTCACCGCGACCACAATATCAAATGAGAACCTTCTGAAGAGCATAGATGAACTCGAACTTTCTGTAAGGGCATATAATTGCCTGAAAAATGCAAATATCAGGACCATTGCCGATCTTGTTCAAAGGAGCGAACATGAAATGCTCAAGACCAAGAATTTCGGCCGTAAGTCACTCAATGAAATAAAGGATATCCTCAACTCAATGGGGCTGAGTTTCGGCATGCGGATTGATATGAATGAATTTGAAGGCAGTGCTTCAAAATCTTAAGGGAGGTACCGGGCAATAATGAACCATAAAGTGGCTACGAGGCATTTTGGAAGGACCGCGAACCAGAGGAAGGCTTTACTCCGGGGTCTTGTGTCGTCGCTTTTTGAGCACCAGAGGATCGAGACAACACTCGCCAGGGCCAAGGCCATGAAAGGTATAGCGGAAGAGCTTGTTACCTTCGGCAAACGGGGTGATCTTCATTCGAAAAGAATGGTGCTGTCCTATATACCTGACAGAAAGGTAGTGTCAAAACTTTTTTCTGATATAGCACCGAGATTTGCCGATAAGAACGGCGGATACTTAAGGATTGTGCAGACCCGTCAAAGAGTTAATGACCGCGCCCCTATGGCGATTATAGAATTTGTAGATTATGAAAAAGCTGTTCCACGGGCCGGGGAGAAGAAGGCTGAAGAGAAGAAGTGAACGGGATACTTCTCGGCGCTCTCATTCTCGCTGTCTGGTTGATTCTGCAGCTATTGGTATTACCCAGGTTGGGTGTTAGCACCTGACTGGTTTCCCGCAAGGATTCGGGGAAATCCAGGAAGTGCGAGTAAAGCAGCACGTCACCGTAACGCAGTCATGGGTGTGTAGCCGGATTCTCTGATATCTATAGCCGTCCCTGTCCTCTTAATATTTTGACAAAAAGTTTTACCAGCTCTAAATCAAAATTGCCTTTTTCAGTCGTCTCCTTCATAATTGTTTCCAGGGCCATATATGGCGTGCAGGTAGTTCTGAGCGGTCGAGGTGTTGTCAGAGAATCGTAGCAGTCCACTATTGATATGATCCTGCCGAAAAGCGCAAGCATTCTCCCTGACAGGCCATAAGGGTAACCTTTGCCCGACAGTCTTTCGTGGTGTTGTTTCACAGCAACGCAGGCTTCGACAGGGACTTGACTCTGCACCATGGCAAGGCCGTCAGAGACATGTTTTTTCCAAACGGAAAATTCATCGTCGGTCAAGCGCTCTCTTTTTTGCAGTATCGGTAACGGGATATTTCTTTTTCCGACATCGTGCATTATTGCTCCTATAGCGAGTTTTTCTATTTGGCCCTGATCCATGCCCATTGCCAGCGCCATTGCAGCAGAGAGCACTGATACATTAGTGGAATGGTTGTAAATGTAAAGGTCACGGGCATTTTTGGTAAGCATTATGCTGAGGGAAGTGTCTTTATGTTTCAGCATGTTTAAAATCTGATTGGCCGAACTTACCACATTATCAACGTTCTTGGAATTGCCAGGGTCTGCCAGAACATCCCTGACGCTCATTTTGGCGCCTTCTTTAACAGCCGTGATCTTAGCTGAGTTATCAGCTGCTGAATTTTTTGACAGTGCGAATAGATATTCGCGGTACAGTTTCATATCAGAGACTTTAATAGCTATATCGCCATCAGCATTTCTGACAGCATCTGTAATCAGCACAGGTTTTTCCGGCAGAGTTTCGATAATAGGCTCATGGCGCAGGTTGGAAACTTTGTATATACTGAAATTCACCCTTGATCCGGCAGAAAAAATAAGCTTGCTGACGTTGTGGAATGCTTCCTTGTTTTTTGAATATGCGGCAAAGGCGGTTTCCGTGGCCTTATCTTCTGCCGGTTTCCTGTCAAAATACTGATTGACCTTTGCAGTCTCCCCCTCGACATACAGGAATATGATACCCTTGCTTTTTAAGGCAGCCTTGATATCCTGGTCAAATTTCTGCCATTTCTTCAGGACGCAGGAATATGCATTGCCTTCTTTCTTGCATACCTCAAAAGGAACACTTAACCCAACGGGAAACCTTTCGATGCTCATCATCACCATTGTTTTTTGTGGAACAGGACTCGAACTCCCTGCAGCTTTTTGGTCCACTGTACCAGCCATGAATTTCCTCCCTCTCCCCGGAAAAATATATTTTATTGTTTTAAACTGCTTATTTCCCGTTAAAAACAATACTATTATAACAGAATTTACGTTACTGACTTCAAGTAAGACATTGCAGGCTGGAGCGCAGGGTACTTTTCCTTTTTCTTGTCGCGAAATAGTGCATAGGTTATAATATCTGATAATGCAACCCGATGGTATTACGCTTATTGGATTGGCGGCAGCCGTGCTGACCACTACATCATTAGTCCCCCAGTTGATAAAGTCGTGGAAGCTGAAAGAGACGAGGGACATCTCTCTTTTGATGTTTGTTATCATGGCAGCCGGTTTGTTATTATGGATGATATATGGTATTTTTCTGCACAACCTGCCGATTATAGCCGCAAACAGCGTGTCTTTTACCTTTGCTTTGATAATCCTCTTTTTCAAAGTCAAATACGGTTAGTATCTGAAATCAGACAGTACAGGGTCAGTATAGTGCCGTACAGCCCGCTACCCATTATCTTTGTTGTTTGACATTGGCCTTTTAGTTTGATAGGCTTTGTTAGACAGTCAGAAAATGATGATAACCTGAAGGTAATTTTAGGAAGGGCATATGAACGACCTGCAGTATGCCGTACTGAGAAAAGAACAGTTAAACGATTTTATCTCAAGGCTTTCAAAATTCCAAAAGGTCATTGCGCCGGTATCCAGGGGGTACAATAATTTTTCCTTTGAAGAGGTAACCTCCGGAGACAGCGTCGCTCTAAAATATATCCCGACCATTTTACCTCCTAAAAAATATTTCATGCCCAAGCGCGAAGCTTTGTTGGAGTTTGATACAGGCAGAGGACTGAATAGCGAAGCAGTTGTAGAATATGAAAAGATGACGCTCTTCGGGGTCCATACCTGTGACATTGCCGGAATCCAGTGCCTGAATATGGTATTTTCTGAGCGCCCCAGAGATTACAATTACCTGATGCACAAACGGAAAATAAATATCATAGGTTTGGAATGCAATGAATATTGCGATGAATTTGCGAGTTGTGCGCTGGTGAACGCAAGCATGCCCAGCGGCGGATATGATCTGTTCTTTACCGATCTCGGAGATTATTTCATGGTGCATGTCAATACCCAGATGGGGGAGGAAATAATGGAGACGGCCAAGTTTTTTGAAAGCGCCGATAAATCCCATCTGGAAGAATTGACCGAGTTGAGGAAAAAGAAGAGGGGAGTGTTCAGGAATGAAGTCCCTATTGATCCCAGATATATACCGGAGCTTTTTGACAGGTCTTATAATAGCAGGGTGTGGGATGAACTGAATGAAAGGTGTCTGGCATGCGGGAACTGCACGAATGTCTGCCCGACATGCTATTGCTTCGACATAAGAGATGAAATGGCCCTGGACCTCAAGTCTGGAACGCGGTATAGGGTATGGGACTCGTGTCAGCTTGAGCCGTTTGCAAGAGTTGCCGGCGGAGAAAATTTCAGGAAGAACCGCTCTGCGAGACAGAAACACCGTTATTACCGGAAATTCAGATATCCGATTGACAGGTTTTCAAGATTTTTTTGTACAGGGTGCGGCAGGTGCAGCCGTACTTGCATGGCAGGCATCAGTCTTAAAGAAACCCTGAATATCCTAATAGAAGAGTTTGAGGAGACGGTCGGCACTTTAATGGAGGGGAACTCTTAGGCTATGAAAAAAATAGCTTTAACAAACTCTCAATACAACATAAGAAAAGGTAAAATCCTCCGCATAAGACAGATGACGGAATATGAAAAGCTGTTTGAAATATCGCTGGATGGAGCGGAACGACTTGACCACGAGCCGGGGCAGTTCATAATGCTGTCCCTTTGCGGGGTAGGCGAGAGCCCCATATCCATATCTTCTTCTCCGACTAAAATCAGCGGCTCTTTTGAAATATGCGTGAGAGCTGTCGGAAAGGTCACGAACGCCCTGCACAAACTGGAGGCAGGAGATGAGGTCGGGTTTAGGGGGCCGTTCGGCAAAGGCTTTCCTATCAGGATATTTGAAGGGAATGACCTGTTAATTGTAGCCGGAGGGCTGGGTATTGCACCTTTGCGCTCTTTGATTAAATATGTATTTGACAACCGGCGGGATTTCGGGAAAGTTCACTTATTGCTTGGTTGCAAGACCCCCAAGGATATGCTTTTCTCTGACGAGATTGAGCAATGGAACAAGCGTATGGACGTTTATGATCAATGTACTGTAGACCGTGCGGTTCCGGAATGGCAGGGACACGTAGGACTCATCACAACGCTTATACCGGGCGTCCACCTTGAGCCGGAAAGGACCTTTGCCGTTGTGGTCGGTCCGCCGGTCATGTATAAGTTTGTGATAAAGGAACTTCTGGCAAAGAACATACCCGGCCGGCAGATACTGGTATCTTTAGAGCGTCACATGAAATGCGGCCTTGGTAAATGCGGTCACTGCCAGATTCAGCATTTGTACACTTGCCAGGACGGGCCGGTATTTAATTACGAAGAAATCAAATATTTGAAAGAGGCTTACTGACATGAAAAGACCGAGAGTTGCTTTTTTTGATTTTTCGTGCTGTGAGGGATGTCAGCTCCAGGTTGCCAATATGGGCGAGACGTTGCTGGATGTTATGGACCGTATAGATGTGGTGGAGTTTCGCGAGGTTATGTCCGAGCGGTGGGACGGCCCGCTTGATGTTGCAATAATTGAAGGGAGCATTACCAACCAGCATGCGCTTGAACGGATAAAACAGATACGGGACAGGTCGGCGGTACTGGTTGCCTATGGCTCGTGCGCTACTATCGGAGGCGTGAACGGGATAAAAAACGGTTTTGACCTGGAGGATATACAGCGGTATGTATACGGGGCTGACTACGGGTTCTTCCCCACAGCAAAAACCCGGGCGGTCCACCAGGCAGTGCCTGTCGATTATTTTGTAAACGGATGTCCGGTCTATATCCCCGAGTTTGTAGAGGTGCTGAAAGCGGTCCTTCGCGGCTTGCCTTATGATGTTCCCGATTACGCCGTTTGTGTAGAATGTAAATTGAATGAAAATGTTTGCATGTATGACAGGGGAGTAAGCTGCCTGGGACCTGTAACAAAAGCCGGGTGCAATTCATGGTGCATTAACAACGGAAATGTATGTTACGGCTGCAGGGGCATGGTGAGCAATCCTAACGAGAAGGGGGCGCAGGAGGTTCTGCGCAAATATCTTATCCCTGAAGATCTGCTTATAAAGAAGATGGAAATGTACAACATGTGCAGGGAGCCGGGCAAGAATGAATGAGCGTAATGTGACCATCAATGTCGAATACCTGACGCGGGTCGAGGGACACGGCAATATAGTAGTCAATGTTAAAGAAGGAAGACTGGAAACATGCCGGCTGGATATTGTTGAAGCACCGCGTTTTTTTGAAGGCATACTCAGGGGACGTTCTGTGTTCGAGGCCCAGCACATTACGTCCAGGATATGCGGCATCTGCTCCTGCGGACACACACTCGCATCTATCCAGGCTGCCGAGGATGCGCTGGGGATTGCGCCGTCAGACCAGACGGTCCGGCTTAGAAAGCTCCTGCTCCACCTGGAAATGTTAGACAGCCATATCCTTCATATTTACATGCTTGCTGCTCCTGACCTCCTCGGGGTAAAGAGCTTCGTGCCGTTGATTGACAGTCATACAAAGGTTGTCCGCAGGGCGTTGAGAATGAAAAAGACCTGCAATGATATCTGCTCCGTGCTTGTGGGCCGTCATGTGCACCCGATATC
>JBEKJD010000031.1:0-15639 GCA_050011415.1 Dissulfurispiraceae bacterium
GGATCGGTGACCAGCCGATTACCGATTTCGTTCATCTTGTTATTTCCGATGTGGAAATGCCGGAGATGGACGGCCTTACCTTTGCCAGGAATATAAAGAGCAATCCTAAACTGCAATCTCTGCCGGTCATTATTAATACGTCCCTGAGCGGCGAAGAGAATAAAGAAAAAGCTAAGGGGGTAGGGGCGGACGGTTACCTTGTCAAGTTTGATGTTGCCAAACTTCTGCACGAGGTTGGAAGATTTTTGAAGTAGATGCCGCCCCAATGACAACTTCTTCGCTGTCACCAGCCGGGAACTTTTTCAGAGGTTATCCGTGAAGGTTTACCTTTCCGCCGCAGATCTGCCCCGCTACTGATATAAGTATGAATAACGGTATAAAACGGTAATCCGTATGCGTTGTGATCCTTGCGATAATGACCATGGGGACAGGCATGTGAACGCATAAAAACCATTTGCGCGAAAATTTCACGGCCCGCGCCCTGATATAACCGAAAGGAAGATTCAATATAAAGGCAAATGCTGCTATGACAATTACGGTAAGCATTAATTAATATTATATCATAGGTTATAGGTCGGTTCTAATACGGCCTGAAAAGGGGCTTGTGCACTTTTAATTTGATTTCTTTCTTCTGTTTTTTATTTGGAGCCGGCCGGCACATGCTGCATCGGGTTTCGCTGCAGCACTGACAAAACGTACAATCCGGACACTGATTTTTCTTCGCAAGCGCTGTTTTTTCCATCATTATAAAATTATACTATGTTAACTCCCTTTGCTGCAAATTGACTCGGACTGCCCAAATGCTTTAGACTAAGTGACAAGTTTATTTGAGCACATTCCTTTATATCGCATTCCACCGGATGTTTCTGTAAAGGCTAAGTGCATATATCAGTGTGAGAGGTGCAACATATGTCTGATGATTTTGTAACTGATGCTGCTTTCAATTCTGCAGGCCGGGAAACTGTCCCAACCCATGTGGCCTGTGCAGAGCCTGTTGAGGAAGAGGAGAGTTTTGCCGTCCTTCTTGAGAAGAACGTTGTAGCAGCTGGAAGACTCAGGCCCGGCCAGAAGGTGAAGGCCAGGGTGATCAGTATTTCCGGCGATTCGGTGTATATAGACCTCGGGGGGAAAAGCGAAGGAATGATCGCGCTGAGTGAATTTATTGACGAAAGCGGCGCCCTCACAGTGCGCGAGGGAGATATGATAGAGGCCTTTTTTCTGTCCGTACAGGATGGAATCAGGGTTCTCACCACGCTCGTCAAAGGTTATTCTTCATTGCGCCTTAATGCAGTCCGTGATGCCTTCGATGCAGGTATTGCCATAAACGGAGAGGTGAAGCGTGATGTCAAGGGGGGGTTTGAGATTTCTATCGGGGGTGTGCCATGTTTTTGCCCCGGCTCTCAAATCAATATCCGCGGCAGCAGGGAAGCCGGCGCATACGTGGGGAAGACCTTTCCCTTTAAGGTGCTGGATTACAAGGAAGAGGGACGTAATATTGTAGTCTCTCACCGGGCTATTCTTGAACAGGAACGCCGGTCCTGCATGGAACATCTCAGGGAAACAATTACAGTTGGAATGGATATCACTGCAAAGGTAAGCTCTTTTCAGAGCTTCGGTGCTTTTGTTGACCTGGGAGGCGTTGACGGGCTTGTTCCTTTCAGCGAGATATCCTGGAGCAGAATAGAAAAGCCGGAAGAGGTGCTGTCCATAGGTCAGGAACTGACTGTTCGGGTCTTGTCTCTTGACTGGGAAAAAGAGAGACTGACCGTGAGTATAAAAGCGACGCAGCCCGACCCATGGGCCACTGTGGCTGAGAAATATCCTGTGGGCGAAAAAGTGAACGGTACTATTGCCAGACTTGCGCCCTTTGGCGCATTTGTTTCTGTTGAACCCGGAATAGACGGTTTGATCCATATTTCAAATCTCGGGGCAGGCCGCCGCATAAACCACCCAAAAGAGGTAGTTGAGGTGGGCCGCCAGATTGAAGCATATGTGCTTGCTGTTGAGCCGCAGAACAGGAAGCTTTCTCTTTCCATGCAGCCGAAGCGGGAAACTAAGAAAGTCATCCTGCCTTCAGAAGGCGAAATTATAGATGGAGTTGTTGATAAGGTCATGCCTTTCGGAGTTTTTGTCAAGATACCTAATGAAGTCACCGGGCTGGTCCCAAATTCCGAGATGGACACGCCGAACGGCTCGGACCACAACCGCATGTTTCCAGCTGGTTCAACTATCAGGGTTGCTGTGCGTGAAGTCGACATTGCACAGGGCAAAGTGCTGCTGAGCCGCAAGGCGCTTAAAGAGAGGGAAGAACAGGAAGAATTCCGGCGTTACAAGGATTCCCTTGATAGTGAACGAAAGTCTTCAGGAGCGCTCGGAAGCCTGGGAGAACTCTTAAAAAAAGCAGGTAATGGGTAATAGGTAATAGGTCATAGGTCAAAAAAGTAGAAAGTTTTTTTCTATTACCCATAACCTATGACCTATTACCTGTTTCTATAAGTTTATCGAATTCTTTTGTTTTGCCTTCCAGCTCGCCGGTCAGTGCCGTCAGTTCATCAAAAAGGGAGTCAATCTGTTCTTTTGTATCATGCATGGACTTTGACAGGCTTTTTATAGCGGGGCCGTCACTCTTTACTGAAGCATCCAGCAGTGCCCCGGCGTCTTCGTTAACTTTGTTCTCCAGTTTCATTATGGCTGTTTCTATTTCGGCAATTCTGTTTTTGAGCGTTCCCAGGACTCTGCCCCTGCCGCTGATGAGTTCGGCCCTGAGCCTTCGCATGTCTTTCCTGTTCCTGACCTTACTGTCGCAACTATTATCAGCAAAGGCGGCGTCCGCCCCTGACGTTTCATTGGACCATCCGACTCTGTCCAGGAAATCCTGGTAGGTCCCTTCGAATACGCTCACGCGGTTATCATCGAATACAACAAGCCTTGTAGCAAGCGCATGGAGGATCATTTCGCTGTGTGTAACGATCATAACGGCGCCGTCAAATGCCAGCAAGGCCTCAAGCAGCGAATCGATTGATTCCATATCGAGATGGTTGGTAGGCTCATCCAGCAGCAGCAGATTGGCAGGGCTTACAAGGAGTTTGCCCAGCAGCACACGGCTTCTCTCTCCGCCGGAAAGGACCTCTATTTTCTTAAGCGCCTTGTCACCATCAAACATCATAATGCCGCATATTGTGCGGGCCGCCTTCCTGTTGTAATCAGGGAGTACATCGAGTATTTCATCCTCAACTGTCTTATTGAGGTTGAGGCGGTTAATGTTGGTCTGACCGAAGGCGGCAAGTTTCAATTTCGGGTGATGCACAATATTTCCTTTAGAAGGGCCCAATTCTCCTGAAAGCAGATTCAGAAGAGTTGTTTTTCCCTTGCCGTTTTTGCCTATTACGGCAATGCGGTCATTTTTTGCAATGCTAATGCTGAAATCGCTGATAAGAGGCTCCTCAGGAGCAAACGTGAACGAGATGTTGTTTGCTTCTATGAGAGATTTTCCGGTAAATGGCGCAGCTCTGAATTGAAAATCAAGGTCCTTTACGTCAACGATTTTTTCGAGTGTATCTTTTTTCTGCAGAGCTTTAATTTTTGATTGCACGGCACGCGCCCTCGTGGCCTGCGCCCTGAAACGGTTGATAAACTGTTCTACTTCTTTACGCTTTTTGTCCTCATTGATCCTTGTCTGTTCATAGACCTCTTCCTCCTGCAGCAACTGATCATAGAGTTTCTGGCACAGGCCGGCTATCTTACGGATTTTGCAGCGGTGAATACCGATAGTATGGGTTGTCACGCTGTTCATGAAGTCCCTGTCGTGGGTAATTAAAATCAGTTCATTTTTCCAGTTCCGCAAAAACTGTTCAAGCCAGCGAATAGAGACGATGTCGAGGTAATTTGTAGGCTCATCCAGCAGTAGAAGGTTCGGACACGCTACCAGTACTTTGGCAAGATTCAGGCGAATCTGGTATCCGCCTGAGAGTGAGTACGGGTCCTGGCTGAAATTGTCCTGGGAAAGTCCAAGTCCGGTCAGGATGGCTTTTACTTTGTAGGACTCATCCCTTCCATCCTCTGATACTGAAAGTCCAAGGCATCCTTCTTCGAGTACGGTCGGTTGTGAGAAGCTGATGTGCTGGGACAGATTGCCGATGGCATAGCCGGCAGGTATGCGGATAACACCACTATCGGGCTTCTCTTCACCGAGTATCATGCGGAAAAGGGTAGTTTTACCGTGCCCGTTTCTGCCGACCAGCCCGATACGCTCTCCTGGATTGACCGTGAAGCTGACCTCGTCGAAAATAACCTGCTGCCCGTAGGCTTTTGATAAGTTACTTACCTGAAGCATCTGTTATTATAACAGGAAGACAGAAGTCAGAATTATTATGGTCCTTATTGATATTGGTTATTTTATACTCTCGCCAATACTCCCCACTATATTCATTGACTTCACTTTATTGATCTCCTGCTGCATGGCGTCAAGTCTCTTTGATAATTCAGATATCATATTTGTCTGCTCAGCTATCGTATCCTTTTGCTCCTGTACAACCCTGGTCAACACCGCAACTATATCCATCGGGCTCAGCCCTTTCCTGTCCTTTGTTGCCACAAGGTCCGGAACATCCTCTGCAATAAACCCGACATGCTCCTCCTGTTTGTCTTTCTTGTAATTAAATTTTACAGGGCTCAGACCGTCCAGGACCTGGTCCGCCTCTTCCCTTGTCAGTGTCTTAATGTTTTCCTTGTATGCCCTGCTCGATGCGTTGGTCCAGACACCTCCGACCGTTACATAGGCGCCACTCCCCATTACTAACGGTTGTAGTGGTACACCTATGCCTTGACCGGAAGATCCGGAGCCCCCTATACCGACAAAGCCATCTGCAGATATTACCATTCTTTCTACTCTGCCCCCATCGTCGGGGACCTCGGCGGGTCCTGTACAAACATATTGATTATTCGTCGATATTATGGTGCAGGGTTGTGCTTGCGTCTCAAATGCAAGTCTTGCCGGCACATAGCCGGTAGAAACACCGTAAGCTGTGGAGACGTATTGGGTGACGGAATCCACTTTGGCCGTAAAGCCTGCGGCATTCACAAACTCTGTCCCGTCATATCCGCTGAATACGAAAAATCCCAGCCTGTCTTTAAGCCCAACGGCTGTTGGTGAGGCCTGTGTACCCTCCGCAAACCTGAAAGCACCGCCGGCGCCCAATGTTACATAAGGTTCTCCTCCTGTTCGTGATGCGTAAGAATCCATTACCAAGCCGGTATTGTCATTATTTTTTGAACCGTAAATGATAGCATACGAAGGTACAGAAGCCGGCACGGCATTGCTGTTGAGCCTTATTATTGGTGCACTGTCACCAGCTACAAACATATTATTTACTCCAGTGGTGTCAGTAACTATCAGCTTGTCAGTGCTCTGCGCAGTATTGGGGTTTACAAACATCACAAGGGACATAGCTGCCACGCATAAAAACAAGAACCAGCCTGATTTCAATGTCTTCGTGCTTGAGAAACTATTCTTTTTCATTGCTATTCTCCTTTGTTGTTTTTCTATTGAATTTTTATGTAATCAAAAGTTACCGGCCCACCGCTGATTGTTAGTGTGCCGTTAATTACTGAATATGAGCTAATGGTTAAATAACCGCAATTATAACCGCCTTGAAGGGTGACTGATATATTACTGTTGAAATTTAGATCTTCAGCAAAAATCCCTGCCTGACTCTCAATGGTATCACCACTCGCAGCAGCGTTGTAGGCGCTTTGAAGCAAGGGATAATATGCAGCCGTCGGGCCTACCAGTATCACCGGGAGATTGGCGCATGTAGAACTGGTAGCCGTGCAGCTGGCATTAGTTCCGTTGTTGGCCCCATTACAGGTCCAGGTCCATGGCCCGCTGCCACTAACTGCCGATGCTGTCCCTGCACTGCAGAGGTTGGCCGTTGGCGCTGCCGTCAGGTGCGCGCCGTTGCTGCTGCCGCAGGCGCCGTTGGTGGGCGGGATGGCCGTGCCAAACGTTGCTGTCACACTAGTGGCCGCTGTCATTGTCACAGTGCAGGTCCCGGTGCCTGAACATCCCCCGCCGCTCCAGCCGGTGAAGGTCGAACCGGAATTAGCGGCAGCTGTCAGCGTCACGCTTGTGCCGCTGCTGAAGGAAGCCGAGCAGGTGGCGCCGCAACTGATTCCCGAGGGACTGCTTGTAACTGTTCCGCTGCCTGTGCCTGCTTCTGAGAGCGAAAGAACCAAATTGCCCAATGACCCGGACTGTCCGCCACGCACGCACCGGACATTGTAGCTGTCTGACATACTGCTGTAGGTGACGGAGCCATTGAAGAATTCTACGCCCCACGCAATGCTCGCAAAGGTGGCTTGAGGGGTAGACGCCCAGTATATGTTCACAGCCGCATTCGGGAAAAAGGCAGTATTTATTTCCGGATTGTATTGCGCATAATCCACGATTGACGCCAATTCCTTTACGTTAGGCAGCCGCCAGTCCGAATGCCTGCCAAGGCTCAGCCCCGTGCAGTACGACAGGGCATAAACGAGGCCGCTACCGCTAACGTTAGTGCCGCTACTCCATAGATCAAGACCACCCTCTGCCTGCTGCCACATCAGGCCCGTTGCACTGTCCGAAACAGTGCCGTCCTTGTTGTCAGTGAAATTACCAATTTTCAACTGACCGCCACGCACACACCGGACATAGGCGTTGCCCGACATTGCACTGGTGAAGGAGGTGCCGGCGGAGAAGTTCATTTCCCACGCGTTGCTCGTATTGCCGGCGTCCGGGGTGGACGACCAGTAGGAGGACGCAGCGGTATTCAGGAAATAGGTTGAATTAATCATCGGCCCAGTACTTTGAATGCCGTAATTAACAATGCTTATCAGCTCCATTACCGAAGGCAGCCGCCAGTCTGTATGATTACCGACACTTAGACCTGTGCAATACGCGCCGGCATTGCTCCATGACATATTAGTACCAGACTGCTGCTGCCACATCAGGCCTGTCACGTTGTCGGTCACTGTGCTGTTTCCGTTGTTAGTGTAGCTCATAGGGTTGAGGATGTATGCCCCGTCCTGACCCGTGCCCGCGCATGAGATCCCAAAGCCGTTAAAGTTGACACACGACGTTTGCCCTGTATCTGGGAGCAAGCCCGTGCCTGTTTGACTGGCCAGATAGGCCGTGCAGCTTGCATTAGTTCCGTTGTTAGCGCCAGTGCAGGACCAGGTCCATGGTCCGCTGCCGCTTACTGCCGATGCTGTTCCTGCGCTGCAGAGATTCGCGCTTGGCGCTGCGGTCAGGTCTGCGCCATTGCTGCTGCCGCATGCCCCGTTGGTCAGCGCGCTGGCCGAACAGCCGGCAGTAGTTCCGGTGTTGGCCCCGACGCAGGACCAGGTCCATGGCCCGCTGCCGCTTACTGCCGATGCTGTCCCTGTGCTGCAAAGGTTTGTTGTTGGTGCTGCCGCAAGGCTCTCTCCATTGCTGCTGCCGCATGCGCCGTTGGTCACCAGGCTGGCCGAACAGCTGGCAGTAGTTCCGGTGTTGGCCCCGGCGCAGGACCAGGTCCATGGTCCGCTGCCGCTTACTGCTGATGCTGTTCCTGCGGTGCAGAGGTTCGTGCTTGGCGCTGCCGTAAGGTCCGCTCCATTGCTGCTGCCGCAGGCCCCGTTGGTCGGGGTCAGCAGGCTGGCCGTGCAGCTTGCAGTAGTTCCGGTGTTGATGCCGGCGCAGGTCCATGTCCATGGCCCGCTGCCGCTTACTGACGATGCTGTCCCTGCGCTGCAGAGATTCGAGCTTGGCGCTGCTGTAAGGCTCTCTCCATTGCTGCTGCCGCATGCGCCGTTGGTCTTCAAACTGGCCGAACAGCCGGCATTAGTTCCGCCGTTGGCCCCATTACATGTCCATGTCCATGGCCCGCTGCCGCTGACTGACGATGCTGTCCCTGTGGTGCAGAGGTTAGCTGTTGGCGCTGCTGTCAGGTCCGCGCCGTTGCTACTGCCGCAGGCGCCGTTGGTCGCTGTCACCAGGCTGGCCGAACAGCTGGCAGTAGTTCCGGTGTTGATGCCGGCGCAAGTCCAGTTCCATGGCCCGCTGCCGCTTACTGACGATGCTGTTCCTGCGCTGCAGAGGTTCGTACTTGGCGCTGACGTCAGGCTCTCTCCATTGCTGCTGCCGCAGGAACCGTTGGTAACCAGGCTGGCCGAACAACTGGCATTTGTTCCGCCGTTCGTACCACTACAGATCCACGTCCATGGCCCGCTGCCGCTTACTGATGATGCTGACCCTGTGCTACAGAGGTTAGCTGTTGGCGCTGACGTCAGGTCCGCGCCGTTGCTGCTGCCGCAGGACCCGCTGGTCGGGGTCGAACTCAAACTATACTCCTGGACACGCGCGTTAAGTGTATCAGATACATAAACATTACCCGATCTGTCCACTGCTACTCCGGATGGATTCCAAAAATGGCTGTTGTCACTGCCCGAAGCACCGGAAACGCCAAGCGTGGTCACATACGTATAACTTGAATTAAACTCCTGTACGCGCTCGTTCTGCTGATCAGCAACATAGATATTGCCCGAGCTGTCCACTGCAACTCCGGTCGGCCAGGTAAAATGGCTGTTGTCACTCCCCGTAACGCCGGGAACCCCAAGCGTGCCCACATACGTCCCGCTTGAATTAAATATCTGGATGCGGTCGTTATATGTATCAGCGACATAGACATTCTTCGAGCTGTCCACTGCTATTCCTTGCGGATAATCAAAATGGCTGTTGTCAGTGCCAATAACACCGGTAGTCCCAAGCGTCCTCACATACGTCCAGCTTGAATTAAACTCCTGGATGCGATGGTTATACGTATCACAAACATAGATATTGTTCGAGCTGTCCACTGCTACTCCATATGGATATTGAAATTGGCTGTTGCCAGTGCCCAGAGTACCAAAAGTTAGCACATCCCCCCCGCTTGAATTAAGCTTTATGATGCGAGAGTTGCCTGAATCAGCAATATAGACATTGTACGAGCTGTCCACTGCTACTCCATACGGCGAAAGAGGACGGTTGCCGGTACGCCCAGGCGAGGCCACATACGTCCCGCTTGAATTATACTCCACGACTAGATCGTCATCATCATCTGCCACATAGACATTGCCCAAGCTGTCCACGGCCATTCCAAATGGATTTTGTAAAAGTGCTTCGGAAGTGCCCGGATACAAACCCGCAAGCGTGTTGCTATACACTAAGGTAGCCCCTGAGGCATTGACTGCATAAACGCTTACAGCGATCAAGGACAACAGCGCCATCCTCACTAACTGATACCCTGCTGATTTAAATAAACCCTTCATCTTTATGTTCCCTCCCCTATAACCTTTTTATCCAGCCTGCGCATTGTCTGCTCATATCCGGGACAGCTTCAGCAAGGGCCTGAAGCGCGAAAAGCCCAGCCGTATCCATGGCCTTTTTATAAAGCGGCATGCGCTCATACAGGCCATCGGCAGCGATAAAAAAAGGCATATCACCGATGCCCGGCGATATGCCTTCATGAAAACGGATTATTATTTCTTTTTAAGAGGCGGGAATACTGACTGAGCAAATTCATTGCCATAAATTGGTCACCCATCCTCAAAGCAACATCACTGTCTGTTTAGAATGAGAATAACAAGGCCTTTTTCACCTTGTCAAGGTAATTTTACCACCTGAAATTTACCGAAATGGGACTGTTCCCCGCTCAACCCGTTGTGCGTGGTTATTATTTGCCCGATGCCTTGCCCTGGCCCGCCACTTTTTGAACTGCTTTTTCGATTTCTGCCGCATCGCCGAGATAATAGTGGCGAAGAGGCCTGAGGTTTTCATCAAGCTCATAAACCAGGGGTATGCCGGTAGGTATGTTTAGTTCCACAATTTCCTCGTCCGGGACATCGTCGAGATATTTTACAAGCGCTCTGAGGGAATTGCCGTGCGCGGCGATTATTATTTTCTTGCCTGAACGTATGGCTGGAGCGATCGTTTCATGCCAGTACGGCAGAAAGCGCGCTATTGTATTTTTTAAACTTTCAGTCAATGGCAGGTCTGTGCTGCTGAGTTCTTTATAGCGGGGATTGTTTCCCGGGTAACGGGGGTCTTTGCTGTCAAGAGCCGGCGGCGGAATATCAAAGCTCCTCCGCCATATGTGCACCTGTTGATCTCCATAGGAGGCCGCTGTCTCCGCCTTATTCAAACCCTGCAGAGCGCCGTAATGCCGCTCATTTAAACGCCATGAACGGTATACCGGGATCCACATGAGGTCCATTTCATCCAGGACGATCCACAGGGTCCTTATGGCCCTCTTCAGTACCGAGGTATAGGCGGTGTCAAATTCGAATCCGGCGTCTTTCAGAGTGAGGCCTGCCTTTTTAGCTTCTTCAGTTCCTTTCTCTGACAGGTCGACGTCAGTCCAACCGGTAAATCTGTTTTCTTTATTCCACGCGCTTTCGCCGTGCCTGAGTAAAACCAGTTTTATCATGCGACTTCTTTGCCTCCCTGTATTCTTTCGTCGTCTAAAAATTAAAACAGAAAAAACGACAAAAATGCAATGGGAAACTGGCGCTATCAAAAGTACCGGAGATATAGGGAACATTTTTGGTGCCAGTGCCCGCAGAAGGGTGCACGGGTCAGTGTGTCGCTCAGGGGATATCTTTCTGCGGCTCTAATCACTCACTCCGCTGCACCCGCAAAACTCGCCCTCCGGGCTCAGACAGTTGCGGCTGCGGACGCTGCGTTTCGTGAAGAGCCCGCGACGAAATCTATCCAAATCGCTCTCACCCTGCCCCGTGCACCCTTCTGCTACATTTGTATGCCGTTGCATCCTAAATAAATAAATAGGCGCCCCTCATCTATAGCATCATTGAAGCAGTGCATGGCAAGGCTGAATTCAGGAGCGATGTACGGGTCTACTGTAACAGGGGCGAGTAACGTCGAGCCCCAACATTGCAATTTCTGCAAATATATCTACAGGTCATATGTGTAGTGGCGACAAATGTAGTTTCAGCGGTCCTGAATTCAGCCTTGCCATGTACTGCTTCATCCTCGGATGCTATATTAGCGGCAGTTAATTTTTCTACGGTTTATAGTAGCTGCGTTTTTTCTGGAGATATTCCTGCTCTACGTGGCCGCCGTAGTCGTGTGGATACTTGTAGCCTTTACCGTGGCCGAGCTTTTTTGCGCCGGGATAACTGCTGTCTTTTAAATGGTCCGGCACTTCCAGCGTCTCTTCATTTTTTATATCATCCATTGCCGCCTCGATTGCGCGGTAGCAGGCGTTGCTTTTCGGCGCTGTCGCAATATAGACGGTTGCCTGAGCAAGAGGTATTCTCGCTTCGGGCATTCCGACAAACTCAACTGCTCTCAGCGCCGATGTCGCAATAACTAAAGCCATAGGGTCGGCATTGCCTATGTCCTCTGAAGCGCATATGACAATCCTCCGCGCTATAAAACGAGGGTCCTCTCCGGCATAAAGCATTTTTGCGAGGTAATATACGGCTGCATCCGGGTCGGAGCCGCGCATGCTTTTTATGAAAGCCGAAATCGTATCATAGTGCTGGTCGCCACTTTTATCGTATAACACGGCTTTTTTCTGAATCGATTCTTCAGCAATAGCAAGAGTGATGTGCAGCCTGCCTTGCTCGTCGGGCGTGGTTGTGAGTGCGGCCAGTTCCAGGGCTGAAAGGGCCTTTCTGCCATCGCCGTCCGACATTTTGGCAAAATGGCGCAATGCGTCGCCGTCAATCAATATATTCAGCCGGCCAAGCCCGCGCCTGACATCGTGCACTGCTGCGTCGAGGATTTTAAGTAGAGAATCCTCACTTAGGGGTTTGAGCTCAAAAACCTGGCTTCTCGAAATAAGCGCCGAGTTGACATAAAAGAAAGGGTTTTCGACCGTAGCGGCAATCAGGGTGATAACTCCTTCCTCAACATCCGGCAGCAGCACATCCTGCTGCAGTTTGTTGAACCGGTGAATTTCATCGAGGAACAGCACGGTGCGCACGTTGTTTGACCTGCGGGCCTTTGCCGACTGAATAATCTTTCTGAGGTCCTCGATGCCAGCAACTGCCGCATTCAGCCATTCAAAATGCGCCTGTGTCCTGTTTGCGATCACCCTGGCAAGCGCTGTTTTTCCGGTGCCGGGAGGGCCGTAAAGGATCAGCGATGTAATCCTGTCTGCTTCAATGGCACGCCTTAAAAGTTTCCCCTTCCCCATAATATGCTCCTGTCCTATGTATTCATCGAGTGCCACAGGAGACATGCGGTAAGCGAGCGGAGAATCCGTAACAGAGTCGCCGGACTTTTGCGGAGATTTTTCTTCCCGGTCAAACAAATCCATTACTTTATCCAATTCAGACAATACAGGGTAGTTTTTCTGCAGTCGAGCGCCGGGGTTCTCGGCAGTGGGCGAGTAACGCCGAGCCCACATATATAACTGGAATATAGATGATGTTCCGTATAAACAGCAGGGCCGGCACAGCGGACTATTCGCTCGCAAAGACCGGGGTCCCCGAAAAGTCGAAGACTTATTGGGGTGGAAAGGAAAATTGCCCTGTATTGTCTGAATTGCCGCATTACTTTATCTTGCCTAACATTTTTATGAAGGTGGTTAAAAGTTCGGGATCATAGTCTCCGGTATCTTTGGAGATCATCAATAGGGCATAGAAAGGCGTATAGGCCACTTTATAGGGACGCCGCGTTGTAAGTGCGTCATAGCAGTCGGCGATGGCCGAGATTCTTCCAAAAAAGCTTATCTCTTTCCCGGTAAGGCCGGAGGGATATCCCTTCCCGGACAGCTTTTCGTGGTGCTGCGAGATGGCATTCAACGACTCTGCTGAGAAGTCTGCATGACTGCGCATGATTCTCTCGCCTTCGATCACATGGTTTTTTATCATGCGGTATTCTGCATCACTTAGCTTGCCCTGCTTGCCCAATATCTCATGCGAGATCTGACTCTTTCCGATGTCATGAAGCATGGCTCCCATGCCCAGTTTTTGCATGTCATCCTGCTTCAAACCTGTTAATACGCCCAGACTTATGGATAAGGCGGCGACATTGACCGAATGGGTATAGGTATAATAATCGTATCCTTTCATGGACAAAAGCATATATATTGCATCCTTGTCCTGCAGGATACAGTCGATCATATCGTTGACCAGAATGTCTATCTCTTTTATTTTCTCACCGCTTTTCGGGTCGTCAAGGAAATTCTGCAATACGGCCTTTGACGTCTCTCTAAGGGCGGTTGCTTTGATTCTTGTTTCAGTGTTTTCCATATGTTTAGAGTATTGCCGCAGGGAAGAAATATATTCAAGGTAGCGGGGCACATCGGATTTTTTTATGACGACATCACCGGCGACCTTTAATATGCTGTCGCTGACAACAGCCGGATATTCTTCGGACGCTTCAACAAGCTGAGATAAATTCAGATTATCAAGGACGGAGAGGGTGAAATGTATATTTGTGCCAGGCTTCAGCACCGTGGGATCGATCTGATAGTGCTGTTCTTTCTGGAACGCATATTCTTTGAATGTTACTCTGTTATCGATATCGCTGTTTTGATTTGCAGGCCGGTTCCTGGAGATGTAAAAGTCCAAGTTCGGGACATCTCTCATATAAATGAAGACTTCAGATATGTTTTTTTCTCTCAAAATATCCTGCGAAATTTTCGTATAAAGGATATTTTTATTGAAGAACAACTTGAGAGTGTTGTCCTCTCTTATAAACATGTCGCATGGAAGTCTGGTCCCGATGATTAGCTGCCTGACAGGGATAGGCTCCTCCGGTTCTTCAATCTCCCGGTATTTTGTGCCCATGACTATATTATACTTCAGAATTATACTTCGGAAAATAAAATTCTTGACACCCCGGCTTTTTCATTATAGGTTATAGGGATGAATGAAGATGTGATGAGCAGCATCAGGCGCGTGCATAAATTGTTCGTTGAGAGGGGTTTGACCCTTGCGATCGCTGAATCATGCACTGGCGGCCTGATCAGCCACTACATGACAATGCTGCCCGGCTCCAGCGTTTTTTTTCAGGCGGGCCTTGTCACCTACTCAAATGCTTCAAAGATAAACATTCTCGGCCTTGCTTCACGTACTGTCGAAACCTGCGGCGTGATCAGCGAAACTGCGGCGCGTGAAATGGCGGAGAAGGCGAGGGCGCTGCTTAAAACTGATTATGCTCTTGCAACCACCGGCAATCTCGGTCCGGAAGCCCTTGAGGGAAAGGACAGAGGGCTTGTATATATAGCAGTGAGCGCGCGGGAAAAAACTATAGCGAAAGAACTGCGGCTCACTGGAGACAGGATGTCGAATAAAGAGCAGGCGGCGCTTTTTGCATTGCAATTACTTCTTGAGACAGCCGGAGGGAGCGGATGAAAGCGGGGCAGAGAGATATTCCGTCAGATATATTGGAGGAAATAGAAAAATTAGTCAGTGAGCTTAATTACCATTCTTACCGCTATTATGTGCTTGATGCTCCGGTAATCTCTGATGAGGAATATGACCGCCTGTTCCGGCGGCTGAAGGAACTTGAAGAAAAGTACGGACATGCGTTACCCGATTCGCCGACGCGCCGTATCGGCGCACCGCCCCTCGAAAAATTCGTCAGGATCAAGCATGACGAGCCTATGCTCTCTCTTGACAATGCATTTTCGCACGATGAAATAAGGGACTTCCACAAGAGGGTGGAGAGGCTGATTGGACGGGGCGCGGATATAGAATACACAATTGAGCCCAAGTATGACGGCCTTGCCATGGAGCTTACATATATTAACGGACTTCTGAACAGGGCGGCCACAAGGGGAGACGGATATGAGGGCGAGGATGTTACCCGTAATATAATGACAATAAAATCCGTGCCGCTAAGGATAGAAGGCGCAGGAGCCATACCAGAAAAGATCGATATCCGGGGCGAGGTATATATGGACATCGAAGAATTCGAAACCCTTAACAGGGAGCGGGAGCGCGAAGGCAAACCTCTCTTTGCCAACCCCCGCAATGCCGCTGCCGGCAGCATCCGCCAACTGGACCCTTCTATTACTGCATCAAGGAGGCTGTATCTCGCGTGTTATGGAATTGGAGAATTAAAGGGCCTTGAAATAAAGAGCCAGTGGGAGCTTATAACGTGGCTTGAACATGCGCGTTTTCCCGTCCCTGTCATAGTGCGGCGCGTAAAAGGCGTTGATAAAGCTATTGACGCGGTCAGGGAGATCGAGGAAAAACGCAAGGACTTGCCTTTTGAAACTGATGGAGCAGTGATAAAAGTGGATGACTTCGGGCTGCAGAGGCTTTTGGGCGTTAAGACACGGGAGCCGAGGTGGGCCATTGCTTATAAATTTCCAGCCCATCAGGGAGTGACTGAAATACATGAGATAATTCCGAGCGTGGGCAGGACAGGTGTTATTACGCCAATTGCAATGCTCAAGCCGCTGAGTATAGGGGGGGTCACAGTTTCACGCTCTACCTTACACAACTGGGACGAGATAGAACGCAAGGATATCAGGGTCGGCGATACCGTGGTGGTGGAGAGGGCCGGGGATGTGATTCCCCATGTTGTTGCGGTAATTAAAGAAAGGCGAACAGGAAAGGAACATCCTTTCCCCATCCCTGAGAAATGTCCTGCCTGCGGTTCCG
>JBEKJD010000032.1:0-3892 GCA_050011415.1 Dissulfurispiraceae bacterium
AGCTTGTCGTATTTCAAAAGGCGGTAGACATCGGAGACCTCGTCCGCATTCATCGAACTGTTCATGAAGGCAGCGGATATCCCGTTTTCAACAGCTGCATCCACCTGGTCTTTCATCAACGAGATAAGCGGGCTGATGACAATCGCGGTGCCTTGCATAACCGTAGCAGGCAACTGGTAGCATAGGGATTTTCCGCCGCCCGTGGGCATCACAGCAAAAACATCTCTGCCATCAAGGATATTTCTGATAATGGATTCCTGGTTCGGACGGAAAGCCTGAAAACCGAAAACAGTCTTCAGGGCGTCAAATATCGAAGCTTCACGGTATCTATTGCTCTCCCGCATAATTTTTTATTCTACCACGGTGAGTTTAAACATGGCTATTTTCCGCCCCTGTGTGGCGAATTGAAAACTTAATGCTGAAGGTCTTTTTAATTAATCGAGACTATGGTACAATGTGTGAAATTGCCTTGGAGGTTATGCTGGGCTTAAGTGGCACAGCTGGACGCTAACAATTAAAACATCGGAGGTGCAGATATGGATGCGTGCATACTTTATTTCTTGTATGTTTGTATTGTTGTGGCCTTTGCTTTAGGTGTTGTACTGCTTTTCTTCCCGAAACATTTGCATAAGCTAAATCAATGGGCGAACAAATTTATTGCCGGGACTGACCAGTATGTATTTGCATACCGTCTGATTGTTGGTGTGCTATTGCTGCTTTTATGTCTGTTCTTGTTCTCTGCGATACAAGCCTTGCATATGAAAATATATGGATGAGTGTGCTGCGAAAGTTTAAATTGAGGGAACTTGTTGATACCGGGCTGTTATAGTTTTGTGCGTCGTCTTTTCTCAATCAAATCGAAATTGCCCGCATACTTGCTGCACAGGGATTCGAGGAATACTTGAAGCTCATCCGGCTGAAGCAGTATTTCCGGTGCAAGGTCCGGAAACGTACAGGCCTTGATGATCTTTTTCACAAGGTTTATAACGCCGTAACTGATCACTTCTTCAGGAAATGACCCTGGAGCTTTTTCAATGAGCAAATGCTCAGAATACCACCCACCACTTGCGGGAGCAAAGCCGCTGCAACCTCCCCTTGCCGGCGCTATCGTTACTCCTTTTGATAATGCCAGGTCCCTTACTCCCATGTTTACCAGCTGAAGCCCCCTCATGGCAGGATTTGAAGCCTGCCCATGCCGTCCCTTTGTAATAGGAAGAAAAGCAAACAAATCAACTCCTGAACAATAAACATAAGCACCTTCCCCTCTGATCTCATCGGGCATTATTACAAAAAAGAGGAATTTGTTTATATATTCATATTTGTACATAATGTATGTTATAAATATTTTTTAATAATCTCTCTTGACTATGCACCTTATTATGTTATAATAAGAATATCTGAAACAACATAAAAATTTCCAAATTCCTGTACTCTTTTTTTAGCAGAATCAATCTCCAGAGGTGAAAGACAATGAGACAGTTATTTATTCTTCTTTTGCTGCTATTATCTTTAGCGTTGCCTGTACATGTTTTTGGCGCTGAAGAACTGCAGGCAATTAAAGTTAATACCCCTACCGGCAGGATGTATGACCGGGCCCTGCAATTCTTTACTGAAAAAGTACCGGAAGCATTTGAAAAACAACTTGATAGATCTGAAAAGTATATTGATTTGATAACAGAGATTTTCAGTGACAAAGGCATACCCCTCGATCTGGCCTATCTTCCTCTCATCGAGAGCGGCTTTTCTCCTGTTTCCGTAGGCCGGGGCAACGCAGTCGGTCTGTGGCAGCTCGTGCAGGGAACGGCGAAACAGTATGGCCTCAGGATAGACAGCTATGTGGACGAGAGGAAGGACCCGGTCAAGTCGACATATGCGGCGGCTGATTACCTCAAGTATTTATATGAGAAATTCGGCGCGTGGGACATTGCGCTTGCAGCATATAATGCCGGAGACGGAAAGATCAGGCACATGCTCAGAAAATACAAAGAGGTGCGTCTTCCCCGCGTAGTTTACAGCTATTTGGCAAAATTCATGGCTGCTTCTGATGTGGCCCAGGATCCTGAAAACTATGGCATCAATACTCCCAGAAAGGTCGATGATGAGGAGCAGGAATTTCAGGAAATAATAACGGACAAGTCTGTCAGCCTGGCAGTAATCGCCGGTCTGTATAATACAACAGTCAGGGCCATAAAGGAACTGAACCCGGCGCTGCTCAACAATGTCACTCCGCCATACGAATACGTAATCCGCCTGCCGAAACCTTGAAATAACATTGATCATTTATAATGACAGGGGAATACTGTATTTTTGTTGTGATCGCCTGGGTTATCCATAGAGGGGAGGTAACGCCCTCCCCTCAAGTTTAAAATTGGATCGCGAGATGGCGTTCAATATGCGACAAGGATAATAGTCAGAGGACTAATCGATCACAACAAAAATACAGTATTCCCCTGTCATTATTTCCCTGCCCTCACCTACAATTCTTTTATTGACACTAATTTGCAGGACCGTCTGAAAAAATAATTTTCTTAAAGGTGCGCTTGAGGCTTTTACTGTAGAAGTCTGTCATCTCGATTCCCGGATTCAAAGATACTGTCTGCCCTTTGGCGACTTGCATCTGGGGAACTGCTGCCCATGTCTTCTCTCCGTCCTTTTCAAGAAGTACGTATGTGTAACCGCCGCTGTCCATAGTGTCAGCCACTTTCCCCGATAGTAAGGATTCCGCCAATGATGCGGCATACATTCCCTGCCAGGCAACCAGCAATCCCGCGGCAAATACGACAACCACCATACTTAACAGCATTCTTTTCATATCACAACTCCTTACAAACACCAAATTTACTTATTAGGCATTATAACACAGGCAAAAATAAACCCACTACCGGACTTCTACTGCAACTGCAATTCAGACAGTGCAAGGTAGTTTTTCTGCAGTCGAGCGCCTGGGTTATCTGCAGTGGGCGAGTAACGCCGAGCCCACATATAAAATAGGAACACAGCTGGTGTTCCGTATAGACAGCAGGGCTGGCACCTCGGACTAATTCGCTCGCAAAGAAAAATTACCTTGCACTGTCTGAATTGCACACTACCGCACCCCTCTCGTCTGTCCCTGGAGGTTATGCACCACCTCAGCGCCGATGAGAAATATGCAGGTTGAATAATATACCCATAATAAACATATCACAAAGGCTGAAAGCGGGCCGTAAACAGTTCCCAGGTGCACTACTTTCGCCACATAAAAAGTAAAGAAGTGTTTCGCCGCTTCAAGCAGGACAGTGGTAAACAGTGAGCCGGTAAGCGCATCGCGTAATTTTACCTTCTTCCGCGGAAGGAACTTGTACATAATAGCCACAATCATAAAAACAAGCATAAACGGGATCAGATAGCCTATCAGTAAGCCGGCAATCTTGCCTACCCTTATAGCCGGGAAAATTTCCTGTGACGCCTTAAGGATGGAAATGGCTGATGTTGCTCCAAACGAAAGAATGATGACAATAATGATAAGCGTTACAATAAAGAATGACCGCACCAGAGATATCAGAAAAGGTCTGCTTCCCTGTATTTTGAAAATAGCATTGACTGCCTTTTCCATTGAGGACATAAACTGGAATGACAGCAGCCCGTAAAGCATCAGCGTAAAGGTCCCTATCCCCCGGTACGATATTAATTTTCTTAGTTCCTCAGTTATTTTATAAGTAATACTCGGGAAAAACCCGGCCAGCTTGGCTGAAAAAAATTTAAGGAATACCTCATCCCGCCCTATAAAATAGCCGAAGATTGTTACAAGAAAAAGGCAAAAGGGGATTACGGTCATCATGAAAAAATATGACAGTGATCCTGACAGCATGATCCCGCCATCTCTAATAAAATCGACAAAACTCTTTATCAGTAT
>JBEKJD010000032.1:3898-19278 GCA_050011415.1 Dissulfurispiraceae bacterium
CAGTATTTTCAGATATCGGAGGAAATTCATTTGTTTCACCGCCTGAGGCTGTTAAATATTGCGTTATTATAACAAACCACAGTCTTTTTAAAATCGCGCACCGGGCTCACAGAACCGCCGCATTGATGTACGCTGAATTCTTGACATTTAGAAGCATAAAAGATTATTGTTTAAGACTATGGGCAGTTAGCTCAGTCGGTAGAGCAGGGGCCTGAAAAGCCCCGTGTGGGGAGTTCGATTCTCTCACTGCCCACCATCTCACTTTTTAATATCATGCCCCTCTATTCACCATCGGGAGAATAATCCTCTGAGCCCCATTTACCAGGGTGGGCTGAGGGGATTTGACAGGGTTCATTTTTTTGTAGACAACAATTTATTAAAGGTATATTATTAAAAGTATATTATTTATTTAACCGGAGAACAAACAAATGTACTTATATTTGTTGACAAGGTTGGAAATTTTCATGTATGATTTATAGTTTGAGGAGCAGTTTGCTTCCTCGATTCTGAATCAAAGGGGGAGAGGATTGAATGCTTTAGGTACCCATCTTTTGGTGGAATTGAGAGACTGTAATCCTGAGGTTCTGAAGGATCTGCACAAGGTTAAAGGCGCTTTGGTTTCCGCTGCAAAGGAGGCGAAGGCGACTATCGTAGATGTATCTTTCCATGAGTTCAATCCGTTTGGCATCAGCGGCATGGTCGTTATAGCCGAGTCACATCTTTCCATCCATACGTGGCCGGAATATGCGTACGCCGCGGTAGATATCTTCACTTGCGGGGATATTATCAAACCGGAAGTTGCGGCTCATTACCTGATCAGCCGATTTGAAAGTAAAAACCCTTCCATTGTTGAACTCAAGCGGGGCATTTTGTCGCATACCAATGAAAAGCTTCCCCATAAGGTGTGTGAAGTCGAGTTACAGATAGCGTAAAAAGGGGATGCCCGTCCTGCATACGCGACGGGCATCCCCTTTTCATTCCCTTTAAATATATAACCTGGTTACTTTCTGTCAGTCAATGCCGAAATGCCTGGGAGGTCTTTGCCTTCAAGCAACTGCAGCGAAGCTCCGCCGCCTGTTGAAATAAAAGTAATGGAATCGCTTACTCCGGCCTTATGAACAGCATGGTCCGTATCCCCGCCGCCTACAATAGTCAACGCATAGGCGTCTGTAACCGCATGGGCAATGGCATATGTTCCCCTGGAAAATGCATCAATCTCGAAAACACCCATCGGACCGTTCCAGATGATTGTCTTGGCATTCTGAAGCGCCTCTGAAAAAAGCTTCACCGATGCTGGGCCGATATCAAGGGCACGCCATCCTTTGGGTATTTCCTGGGTGGTAACAATTTTAGTTTCAGCGCCGGCCTCTATTGTCTGTGCAATGACGCTGTCAACAGGCAGATAAAATTTAACATTGCTGCTCCTCAACTTTTCCATAATGCTCTTGGCGAGATCATGCATCTCGTTCTCTACAAGTGAATCGCCGATCTCGTATCCCATTGCGGCTATAAAAGTATACGCCATCCCGCCGCCGACAATGACCTTGTCAACCTTGTTAGCAAGATTTTCGAGCACACCGATCTTCCCGGACACTTTTGCTCCACCCAGTATTGCAACAAATGGCCTGACCGGATTTTCCACAACTCCTTTAAGATATTCTATCTCCTTTTTCATGAGGAACCCTGCTGCGGAAGGCAGGAACTTTGTAATTCCTGCAGTGGAGGCATGTGAGCGATGGGCGGTGCCGAATGCATCGTTAACGAAAAAATCGGCGAGCCTTGCCAGGTTTTTTGCAAACGCCTCGTCATTATTTTCTTCTTCAGGGTGGAAGCGGAGGTTTTCAAGAAGAACAACGTCGCCCTCTTTCATCTTTGAGACAACTTGCTCAGCCTGCGGGCCGACACAATCAGGAACGAATACTACTTCCTTGTTCAATAGCCGCTGCAGCCGTTTTACAACAGGAGCAAGGCTGAAGCGCGGCTCGACTTTTCCCCGCGGCCTGCCCAGGTGCGATGCAAGAATAACCTTCGCCCCTTCATCGATAGCATAATTAATGGTGGGAAGCGTAGAGCGTATTCTGCTGTCATCAGTAATGACCAGATTATCATCAAGCGGCACGTTAAAATCCGCCCTGACAAAAACCCTTTTCCCCTTTATATTAAGGTCTTCGATAGTAAGCTTGCCGAGTATATCTTTAATATCGACAGCTATATCATTTCTCTTTGCCATAATCAGCCCCTCTTGCCTATGTAAAGGACAAGATCTCTGAGACGCGAGCTATAGCCCCATTCATTGTCGTACCATGAAATAATCTTGACCATGCGCTTCTCCATCACTTTTGTCAAAGTGGAATCAAAAATTGAGGAGTGAGGGTTCCCGTTGAAGTCAATAGAGACGAGCGGTGCGTCTACATACTGCAGCACCCCTTTCATGGGACCGTCCGCCCATTTTTTCATCGCGGCATTCACATCTTCGGCAGTGGTGTCCATGTTAAGGTCAGCCACCAGGTCAACGGCAGAGACATTCGGGGTGGTAACACGAATGGCAAATCCATCAAGCTTTCCCTTCAGTTCAGGCAGTACGAGACCCACTGCTTTGGCAGCGCCGGTTGTAGTCGGGATCATTGAAAGCGCTGCGGCCCTGGCCCTCCTCAAATCCTTGTGAGGAAGGTCCAGTATCCTCTGGTCGTTTGTATAAGAATGCACTGTTGTCATCAGCCCTCTGATAATGCCGAATTCCTTGTGAAGGACTTTCGCAACCGGCGCCAGGCAGTTTGTAGTACATGAGGCGTTCGATATTATTTTATGCTTCCCCGGGTCAAGGACTTCTTCGTTGACACCCAAACAGACAGTAACATCCGGCTCTTTTGCAGGAGCGGAAATAATAACCCACTTCGCACCGGCGTCAATATGTTTGGACGCCTTTTCCCGCTCAGTGAAAAATCCCGTGGACTCGATTACCACATCCACATTAAGACTCTTCCAGGGAAGGGTTTCAGGCATACGCTCCGCCAATACTTTTATCTCTTTGCCGTCAACGATAATGACTCCGTTACCTGCCCTGACATCCGCATCAAAAATCCCATGCACAGAATCGTATTTCAGAAGGTGGGCAAGTGTTGCAGCATCAGTAAGATCATTAATGGCAACGATCTCCACTCCGCTTTCCCCCCTGCACACCCTGAAAAAATTTCTGCCGATCCTGCCAAAGCCGTTAATTGCCACTCTTAGCGCCATAACCGTCCTCCTTATAAGTTGTTTTTAAAACTGTTAATCACCATTCCGGTAAGAACTTTGGGGTAGAAATAGGTCGATTTCGGCGGCATCCTCAGATGCGACAAGGAAACCCTCTCCACATCCCCTATCCCTGTGGGATTCAGTAAAAATACCCCGTCAAAATCTCCCTTCTGCACTCTTGCAATTGCTTCCATGGCATCCATCTCATATGCAATATCGGTAATGCCGAGGTCTCTTTTTAGAATAAGCTCGTGGAGCACGACTACATCGAGGTTTTTGAGCGCGGGATGAATATCGGGCAAACTGTCTTTTTTATATTTAAGAATGTACCAGCTTTCTTCCCTGTCCGTATAAAAACCAAAAATATTTTTCCCTTCCTCAGAAAAGGCCCTGGGGAAAGCGGCAGGTTTGGGCAGCTTTGAAATGGCAAAATCAGATTCAAGTTTCCGGAAAATATCAACTCCTTTAATACCGCGCACAAGACGGTGCGTAGGAAGTATGGTTATGCCTTCATCCGCCATATTGGCGAGAAACATCATTACGTAATCCCACGGACGATAATCACCCTCCGCCCCGCCTGAGGCGGGTCTTCCGCCCTCTTCCGCGTCCATCTCTTTCTTGAATTCGAGCGCCACCTCGTAACGGTGGTGGCCGTCGGCTATAAATATAGGCTTATCATAAAATTCCTTAATTATCAATTCTATTTTTGCCCGGTCAGTAATCTTGAAAATCGAATGCCTTGCTCCGTCAGCATCAGTGCCGCTGATAATGGGAGCATCATGCATTTCTCTTAAAATATTCGACGCAACCTTTTGGGGGCTGTTGTACAGGGAATAAATGGGACTGATGTTGGCAAAACAGGATTTCATCAGGTCCAGCCTGTCTGCCTTTGGTTTTGAATGGGTTTCCTCATGCGGGTATACCCCTTTGCCAAGTTCCTCTATTTTTACAAGAGCGATCATCCCCCTCAAATGTCTTCTTTCTCCGGAAACCATATAATCAATTTCATAACCATACAAGGCGGAAGTCTCATCCCTAACAAGAATCTTTTCTTTGACCCATTGCTCCAGCCAATCATGGGACCTCGTATATTTATTGTTTGTACGTGTATCGCCGTCCATTTCTTTGCCGAAATCGATGCGGACAACATTATATGGACTTTTCCGGTAAAGAATTTCCTTGTAATCAGGTGTAATCACATCATAAGGAGGCGCGACTACATTGTCTCCTGAAACCTTATCCGGATTGTATAGAAGCCCTTTGAAAGGAAGAATATGTGCCATTTTCCTATAGTTTTCAGTAATTTTTATTTTAGCAAAAAAATATTGCCAAGCCTTATATATAGTATCATTTCAACTGAGCAAATTCAATAAAACCCAATATTATCAAAATAAAAACGTCAGGGGGACAGGCAGCGCGTTAATGTTTACTGCCGTCTTTGAGGTCGAACAGGGCCTTTACCTCTTCCATTAAATCGCTGATATCCTTGAACTGGCGGTATACGGATGCGAACCTTACATAGGCGACTTTATCAAGCTCCTTGAGCGAGGACATAATCTCCTCTCCTATCCAGGAGCTGTTTATCTCTTTTGCGCCCAGGCCTATAAGTTTCTTTTCTATATTCTTCTCGGTTTCCTCAAGTTTCGTTATAGGTATCGGGCGCTTTTCACAAGCCTTCTTCAGGCCGGTTATGATCTTGTGGCTGTCAAAGAATTCCCGGCTGCCGTCTTTCTTAATTACCATGGGAAGGGGGTCTTCAACCCTCTCATAAGAGGTAAACCGCTGCGCGCATTTAAGGCATTCTCTTCTCCTCCTGATGACCTCTCCATCTTTGCCGGCCCTGGAATCGATAACTTTGTCCTCTATGCTTCCGCAGAAGGGACATTTCATGAGGCATAGATCGGAAACTTGGAACAAAGGGTTTTGACCCTTTCGTTCATGTCTGCAGAGATCTTCTCATCCCGTATGTTCTTTACAACACAGGATATAATATCGGCTATCTCGTCCATCTCTGCCACCCCCATTCCCCTCGTAGTTACGCATGGGGTCCCCAATCTTATACCGCTGGTAACCGCCGGAGGTTTACTATCGTATGGAATTGCATTTTTATTCACCGTAACTCCAGCCTTGTCCAGTGCTTCTTCCGCCTCTTTCCCTGTAACGCCGGTTTCGGTCAGGTCAACCAGCATGAGGTGGTTGTCTGTACCACCGGATATTATTTTAAAGCCGCGTTTGATCAGTCCGCCGGCAAGGCTGCGGGAGTTTTCAACCACCTTCTTCTGATAAACCCTGAATTCATCGGTCAGGGCTTCTTTAAGCGCTACCGCCTTTGCAGCGATCACATGGACCAGCGGGCCTCCCTGTATTCCGGGAAAAATCATTTTATCAATGGTCTTTGCATAATCCGCCCTGCACATTATCATCCCCCCCCTGGGGCCCCTGAGCGTCTTATGAGTGGTGGAAGTTACAAAGTCTGCATAAGGCATTGGAGAAGGATGCTCGCCGGCTGCTACAAGTCCTGCGATATGAGCGATATCTGCAAGAAGATATGCGCCTGTTTCTTTCGCTATCTCGGAGAACTGCTTAAAATCGATAATGCGCGAATAAGCGCTTGCTCCGACAATAATCATTTTAGGTTTGGACTTAAGCGACATGCTCCGCACCTCATCCATATCAATATATCCGCTTTCCCTGTTGACTCCATAAGAGACGACGTTGTAGAGCATCCCGGTAAAATTTACAGATGCTCCATGTGACAGATGCCCGCCGTGGTCCAGCCTCATACCCAGGATGGTGTCGCCGGGTTTCAAGACTGAAAAGAATACTGCCATGTTTGCCTGGGTCCCGGAATGGGGCTGGACGTTTACATGGTCAGCCTTGAAAAGTTCCTTTGCCCGCTCAATAGCAAGCCTTTCTATTATATCGGCATATTCACAGCCGCCGTAATACCTCTTGTTTGGATACCCTTCAGCATATTTGTTGGTGAGAATAGAACCCTGCGCTTCCAGCACGGCACAACTCGCATAGTTTTCGGAAGCGATCAGGAGTATTTTGCCATGTTCCCTTTTTTTTTCTTCATAAATCGCATTATAAAGTTCAGGATCAATATTTTTGAGCTGCTCGCAATTCATCGCCGGTACCTAATTTTGATTCTCAGCAGGTTTTCCGAGAATCCCCTTTCATTATTGTTTTTGTCTCAATAAGCTGTATTTTTTTCAGCCTGTTTTCGTGTCTTCCACCCTCGAAAGGGGTAGTCATCCATGTTTTAACTATTTCTTTTGCCAGGTCTTTGCCTATTATTCTGCCTCCGAGGACCAGAACATTCGCATCATTATGGCGTCTGCTCATCATTGCAGAAAACAGTTCGTTGCAAAGTGCCGCGCGGATATTGCTGAATTTGTTTGCCACTATAGACATCCCGATGCCTGTGCCGCAGATCAGGATTCCCCTGTCGGCCTTCCCCCGGGATACTGCATCTGAAACCTTTTCTCCGAAGTCAGGGTAGTCTACCGACTGAGGACTGTCAGTCCCAAAATCCTGATATTCATGTCCCATCGCCTTAAGCACAGCGGCAACTTCATTCTTCATTTCAAGCCCGGCGTGATCTGACCCGATTGCTATAAGCACCTACCCTCCTTCTTTAGCTTATTATCTTATCCAAGAGATGAAAGGCAAGTCAAGGAAATTGCCGGTCTGCACCTTTGTTGACAAACACTCAAACTTTGCCGGATAATGAACTGAAAATTGCTTCTTATCGAAGACCTGGAGAGACTCCGGGCTTCGGAAGACTTTAACAAGCTGGTGCCATGATACTGAAAGATGTCAAAATAGGAACGCGCCTGGCAGCTGGTTTTGCAATATTGCTCGCCCTTATGATTGTCATTATGTTCGTTGGTTTGACCAACATGCATAACATCCGCGATAACATGGACCATATAGTAAAAATCAATAATGAGAGTCTTATTGCGTCCAATCAAGTGGGGGGTGCGCTGAGAGAAATCGGGATTTCTCTTCGCAGCATGTTTTTGGCCAAGGATGAAGACGAGAAAAATGGCATGGAGTCATACATTGCAAAAGAAAGCGATCTATACAACGAAGGTATTAAAAAAGTTGAGGAACTGACTAACAAGAATGATGCTGAGGGACTTGATTTAATTGCAAAAGTCAAGTCAGCCCAGGAAAGCGCAGTCCCGCTTCGGAATCAAGCCCTTGCTCTCCTCAGGTCAAACAAAGCTGACGAGGCGCTTGCCTTCCTGAATAAGGAAACGAGACCGGCGGTCCATAAATGGATCGTGGCCGTGGACAAGCTGTCCGACTATCAAAATGAGCGCAACAAAAAACGTTATGATGAATTTGAGAAGCGATACAATATGACTAACACACTTATGGGCATATTCGGGACCCTCTCAATTGTTGCAGCAGTGTTAATTGCAGTGTTTCTTACCCGCAGCATTGTAACGCCCCTTAAAGAGACCGTAAAGCTGTCAATTGCTCTGGCATCCGGGGATTTGACTGCACACGCTGAATCTAAAAGCAGGGACGAGACAGGGCAACTCCTTGACGCTATGGGCAGGATGGCGGCAAAGCTGCATAATGTGGTTGCCGACGTGAAGACCTCGGCAGATTCTGTCGCCGCTGCAAGCAACCAGCTAAGTGCAAAATCTGATCAAATGTCCAGAGGGGTGGCTGAACAATCGGGCAGGGCATCCCAGATAGCTGCCGCCTCAGCGGAGATGTCTCAGACAGTGATTGATGTTGCAAAAAACGCCTCCAATATCGCATCTTCGTCAACAGAAACTGCTTCGATAGCAAAAAAAGGAGAGGAAATAGTCGGCATATCAGTGCAGGAAGTAAGGGAAATAGCCAGCACTGTAGCGCAATCTTCACAACTTATAACATCACTTGGCGAACGGTCAAAACAAATAGGAGCGATAATAAATGTAATTAAAGATATAGCTGACCAGACTAATCTGCTGGCCCTGAATGCGGCTATTGAAGCGGCACGGGCCGGGGAGCAAGGCAGGGGCTTCGCCGTTGTTGCCGATGAAGTCAGGAAGTTGGCAGAGAGGACTGCAAAGGCCACTTCGGAAATAGGACAAATGATAGGGGCAATCCAGAACGAAGTAAGTCAGGCAGTGGCTTCCATGGGCGAGGCTACCGGCAAAGTTGATTCAGGTGTCAGGGACGTTACCAGCGCAGGAGAGGCTTTGCATAGAATTGTGAAAAGTGTTGAGGGTCTGCAGTCAATGGTCCAGCAGGTAGCTTCTGCAACAGAGCAGATGTCAACGGTTTCTGAGACAGTAAGCAGTGATGTGGAGACAGTAGCAAAAGTAGCAAACGAGACTTCTGCGAGTTCCCATGAGATAGCCGATTCTGCGTCAGACCTTGCCCGATTGGCATCCAACCTTAAGAATCTGGTGGCCCAGTTCAAAGTATAAAGTGATAAATTGTTTCCAGAACTATCAGGCTAAGGTCCTATCTTACCTCTTCACGGTAAACGTTTCCGCCCCCTCGCTGAGAAGGTCACCCGTATCGAGACTATAACAGAAATACGCCATAGACCCCGTTATAGTATTTGCTCCATCCCAATCCCAGGTGTAGGGGCCGCGCAAACCAAACATGGTACTTAACGTGACGACAACAGAGTCGCCAATGCGGACGCCAGAGGCGATAGTCCTGCCATTACTGGTGGATCCTGAAATATTTTCCTGGCTGTCCTCGTAGAGTGTTAAGGAAAAAGAAACCGTTTGGGCATCACAACCGGTGTACGGCGCTCCGGGCTGAGTTAATGTCCCAGCCCATGACCCGCTAACGCCGTTCGACACCGGTATTGACGTTGTTGTGCTGGACGAGGTAGATGTGGATGTCGTTGTTACACTGGTTGTAGTTGATATAGTGCTGGTAGTAGTAACAGAGCTCGTACTGGTAGTAGTTGATGATGATGTAGTTGTAGACGTAGTAGTCGGCGTCATATATGAGGGCAGCGGCTTACCGGCAGCATTAAATACCTCAACCAATGCGCCGGCCGGGTCTCCGTTTGAAAACTTTTGCCTGGCATCTTCGCAAATGTCGAATAATGCAGTTTGGACTAAACATATATCGTCAATTTCTTTTTTGTAATCCACAGTAAGTATAGCGCTCACTATTTCAGGCTTTGCGGCCGACAAACCAGTAGCGGCAGGTTCAGGGATCCCTGTAGTCGACAACTGACCTATTACAGTTTCAATAAATGTCTTAATTACCAGATAGGCCTGGGAATTTTCAATATAATTAATTGTATTTTGTAAAGTACTGCTGATACTGGCCATAATATTTCTTGCATGACGAACCTCCGGCCGTCCTTGCAATTCATCGGAATGAGGCTCTATCGCTTCCGCATGTGTAAAGCCCGTCCCTAAAACGACGTTATAAAGATACGACTGATAAAGTTGTGGGCCATTGGGAGAATTGTCTATTGATTGTAAAATGTCCTTGAACTGTGTGAGGTCGTCGCTATCGGAAATTTGCCTTGCAATTATTTGATTGCTTAAATCAACCATCTCTTGTGCAAATTCCGCGCTCTGGTCGCTGCCGCCTGAAGATGATTGAATAATCAAGTTCGATACTTTCACTGTCCCATTGCTGATTGTCAGCGAACCATTGATTGTTGAAAATGAACTACTGTTTAAGTAATTGCAGTCGTATCCGCCCAGAAGGTTTATAGCTACGTTTTGGTCGAAATTAAGGATTTCCGTGAAGTTTCCGGCTTCGGTCTCAATGATATTGCTGTTTGAGGCCCCGTAATATGCAGATTGAATTGATGTAAAATATACCGGCGCTGCCCCTGCCAGCGATACCGGAGAGTTGGTGCATGCCGCAGAGGCAGTCCCGGTAAAGTTCTCGCCTGTTAAATTAGCACTGCTTATCGATACAGTCGTCACCGAGGGGCTGAAGGTGTAACCTGTCATGCCCGGAATTATTGTATAAGAACCGGTAGACAAACCAGTAAAGCTGTAACTGCCGCTGCTGCCGGTGGTTGCACTCGCTGTACTGGTGCCGCTCAATGTAACTGTGACGCCTGATATGGCTGTTCCATTCGATGCGCTGATCGTCCCTGAAATGGAATAATAAGTTGGTCCGGCTTGTGTAATAGTGAATGTCTGCCCGCCGATACTTATTGTCCCTGTCCGTGAACTTGCGCCTGTATTTGCAGACACCGAATAACCGACCGTTCCATTACCTGTTCCGCTGCTGCCCGAAGTTATCGTTATCCATGATACATTGCTTGCTGCGGTCCACGAGCAACTGCTGACGCTGGGCGATACGCTCACACTGCCGGTTCCAGCAGAAGATGTGAAGCTCTGAACAGATGAGCCCAGTGTATAACTGCAGGAGCTGGCGCCGGTTTGCAGGACGTAAAGTTTGCTTCCGTCTATCGCATAAAGACGGTTATCACCCGGAGACATGCACATATTCTGAATAGACCCCGGAAGCGTCAAGGTCCCCAACTGCGCATAGGTAATGGCATCGTACGCAGTAATTGTGCTGCCGTACACAGTATAGAAACGGGAGAGAGCAGTATCGGCAACCATTGCACCCACATTGACTCCTGTAAATCTATGCAGCGTTGCATAAGTAGTACTATCCAGGACAAGAAGGTTGCCGCTGTTGTCATTTGCATAAAGACGTTTAAGAGTGCCATCAGCAGCATATACGAAGCCGGTTAAAGGCAGGCTCGTGCCATAACCGGATGAGCTGACGACAAGTGGAGCGGTTACGCCGCCCTTACCGTAATTGGGGGTTTCATTTTCAAAAATATTCCCTGTGCCGCTGTCGAATACCACCCTCGACCCCACACCCCCGCATGCTGCGTTTGCAAGTAAAGATTTAGAAGATTCGCTGTAAACAGCGATATGGTCATCGCATTGTGTGCTGATAAAAAAGCGGCCTGTGGCCGGATCAGCGTCCAGGCTGCCGCCACAGCCGCTGATAGCTTGACTGTCGTAAAGAGTGTCGTCCTGATTGAAGACATATAATGTACCGCCGCCGTTCGTGGTTGCATAGCGGCCGGTCGATTTATCAACCGCAATCCCGCCGCCATAGGAGAGCGTGCCCTGACTCATACTTGCCGGATTCGATGCATTAACCCTTATAAGTCCCTGTTGTCCCATGCCCCCGGCTATAAATACAATGTCCGAGTATGTATTGACAGCCATGTCGCCTCCGCCGGCTCCGCTGTAAGCAAATGAGCCCACCAATGTCAGGCCGGTATCAGCCATTGAGACAACAGGCGTTATTACCAGGGAAAATACGGTTGCGATTAAAACAGTTATTCTTCTGATATCCATTTCGACTTTAATCATTATCATACAGGCCCCAGCATGCATTTATTCTTGATCTTGTCTCTAATAGAGTAATATTATAACCTGAAACCAGTTAATGGTAGTGTTGTTTCTCCGAGAAGCAAGATATGATCTTTGGTTCCCAATAGATGTTGAATGTTATGTAAAAGGAGGAGATAAAATGCCAATAGTTCAGATTGATTTTTTAGAGGGCCGTTCTGCTGAACAAAAACGCGAAATGGCTAAAAAAGTGACCGAAGCTATCTGCGAGACTGCGAAATGCCCTCCGGACGCCGTTACGATCATTCTACGGGAATTGCCTGCAACTAATATTGCCAAAGCAGGCAAACTGATGAGCGACAAGTAGTAATAAGAAGCCCATTCCGTTTGAAGGACAGCGACCATTTATTGGTAACGCAAAAATGGTCGCCGTCCATATTTTTTCCTTTCAATAGGTTGTCTATGTCTCAAAAGGCCGGTCGTATCCCGCCATACGCTTCTCAGTCTCTCGGTAACGTCAGCCCAGGAGTCGAAATGGACTCTTACCACGCGGCGATCCGCCCCCCCACTCTCCCCGGCGCAGCCAGATTCGATCTCTTTGGTCAGATCTTCATCAGAAAGCTCGCGACTAAGCTTTGGAGGGATTACCAAGTGGAACAACTTGTCCGTGTCTTCTACTGCTCTCACTGTTACACCTTCAGGAACAGCAATGCCATTTTCCTTCAATACCGCCGTAGCGTCTGAAAGAAGCCTCGCCTTGAATGACTCATCACTACATGCTCTGCTGACCAATTGTAATATCTTCTTGCCCTGCCCTTTAACTTTTGTCATCTACCTATCCCCTACATATGCATCCCATGGAAGATGTTTAAATTTCACATATCCTCTCCACAGATGTCAATGGTCGCCGGGGTCGTCGCCTGTTTCCGGAATCCAGACCACATCAAAACCTTTTTCCCGCAATGCTTTCACAGCATACAAGGAGATGCAGCTATCAACAAGGAATTTCATGAAGCGGTTATCAAAGGCTCTATTCTTTCATGGGCGACCATTCTGTGGGCATAGACGAGGCACGCCTGAAGGTCATCTTTTTCGAGAAATGGATATCCATTGAGTATCTCTTCAACAGTTGAGCCTGCGGCAAGCATGCCCAGAATGTGTTCCACTGCGATCCTCAAACCGCGTATTATTGGCTTGCCGCCGAATATCTCAGGATTAAAGGTTATTCTTTTTAATAATGTTTCTTCGTTCTCCATTTTTACCTCCATATTAGGCTAATACCTGTCGTGTTCAGGTATATTTCGCCCTTTGATCATGTCTCCCATCTATCGCTATTATAGCAAATACGGCAGATAGGAGAATTATATTCACTTCGCCCCCCTCTGAAAGAAAAAATAGTAAATATGAATTAATACAGGATAGAACTTCAGGCCATGAAACAGCATCGGCGGAATTGACAATCAAAAAAGGTGAATATGGCGGTGCAGGGAATCGAACCCCGGATTTAGCTATTATTTCGTTTGTTTTTCAATGGCAACACTTTACTTGTAGACGGTTTGTAGACGGTCTGTTTATTTTTGGGCAACGATGGTGTTACCGCAGTCATGGCGGCCTCCATGTCATTTTTGACCGCATGGGCGTATTTCATCGTTGTCCGTATGTCCGTGTGACCGAGTATCTTGCTCACCGCATGAATGCCGGCTTGACCGACCCGAAGCGTCGCAAACGAGTGACGCAACGCCTGATACGAATTTGCTTTGATGCCCGTTTTTCTCTGTGCTTCCTGCCATAGTTTTTGGTATGTCGTGTTTGAATAACAGCGTCCGTTTTTCTGGACGAACACGAAGGCCCCGGGAAGCTTGCCTTTGCACAGTTCACGCAGTCTGTCAAAGAACGCCGGATGAATCGGGATTTGTCTCTCAATGCCAGTTTTTGTTGTGTCCCGCAGGACATTGCGACTGCTACCGCTGAATGTACGGCGGACATAGATATAATTCTCGGAAAAATTGATGTCCTGCACCTGCAACGCCCTTGCTTCCGCAGGTCTCGTTCCGTGCATGCCGAGAAATAAAAATATATCCCGGTCGTCAATCGGGATCGCTTCAATCATCTTATCCTGTTTTTCCAAGCTCACCCACACCGGTATTTTTCTATCAAGCGATATTTTATTGAACACGGGAAGCCGTTCAATGTCTTCTCTCATTAACAACCATCTCATGAATGTTTTGAGCACGGCCATTATGTGAGATTTGGTTTTCTGTGAAAGACCCGGCAGTTGCAGTTGGAAGTCATGGATATTGCGGGTTCTGATTTCCCGAACATCCGTATTCTCAAAATACGGCAGATAATAGTCTTGCTTGAATTGTTTGAGCTTGTAGACTGTAATCATGCCGCCTTGTTCTTTCTCCGTTGTGTACTTGTCATACAGATACGGAAACATATATTCTGAAAACTCCGATGCAACATACTTTGATGCGTTGAAAGTCCTGTCGTTGATTTCTTCCGATATCCGAGCCAGAAGCTTAAAAGCACGCTCGTATGTGTCAAGGGCCGCCCCGGCTTTGTCCGAATAGATGCGGTATCTTCTTGCCTTGCGTTTTTTGTTCCCGGCGTCGTCGGTCTTTTCTTCCGAGCCGAAATGAACATCAACGCAGAATCTTGACGGCGGCTTGCCGCATCGGATACAGACGAATGTTTTATTATCTATGTTTTCGGCGTACTCCGTCGCTTGATTGCAATGTTCACATACGCTGTTATGCCGACCTATCGGCCGCACCCTGCCGTGCAGCATAGCCTTTTTTCTCTGTGCGGCCGTCAGCTTCTTATGACCCGCCGCAAAAATCGGGTGCCATTTGACTTTGTGACCTTTCAAGTCGTCAAGCTCATCCATGGAAATCATGATAACATGCGGGCCGCATACAAGGCCATACCCGCGAAACCCGCCAAAGCCGGCCATCGGCAGGGAACGCAACGCACTACAAAGCCCAAGGTTGAGTTATCAGGCGGGGCCCTTGTGCTGATATGACCTGTTGGGGAGGTGCGGGCCACGGGTTCGTCGTTGCCACGGCGGGGTGGTTTTTGATAAACTGAGCGTCAAAACAGCGACAACAACAAGGAGACGGAACATGGCTGGGACGGCGGCGATATATTTCATGCCCTTAAAAGAGGACGACGCGGGGGAGATGGACAAGCAACTGGCGAAGATGCGGGAATATTGTGCAGGGCAGGGCTTGAATGTCGTGGGCGAATACAAAGAAGAAGAGGCTGGGAGTCGGCAGGAATTTAATCGCCTAATGGAAGATGTCCGCCGAAGACGTGTTGGGACCATCGTTTTTTGGTCACTTGACCGTTTTTCAAGGGAGGGGCCACGGAAGGCCGTAGCCCACCTTGAAAAGATAGACTCTTGCGGAGTCAAATTTCAAAGTTGCACTGAACTTTACTTATCAAATTTCAGATCATTTGGTACATTAATGATAAAGTTGTTAGAAACCCTTGAAAGGCAAATCGCTGTCAGCATCTCCAACCGGACAATTGAAGGCCTTGAAGTCGCAAAAAAACAAGGGAAACAACTCGGACGACCACCGCTGAACGAGAAGAATAAGACAAAAATAATAGAGGCTCATAAGGCGGAAGGGACGGAATTATCCATTGGAAAGCTTGCCGAGAAGCTGAAGATGCCGAAATCAACCGTCCATAAAATTCTTAAAACGCTTGCAAAATAACGATTATTTTTTTAAAAACCGTCTATAAAATAACCGTTTTGTAGACAAGTAAGCACGCCAAATTGACGGCCTGAACTCCTTCCTAAACTCATTGAAAAAC
>JBEKJD010000033.1:0-15351 GCA_050011415.1 Dissulfurispiraceae bacterium
TAGATACATCGACAATTGCCGGCATTATGCACTGGACATCAACTGTCATGGCATCGACCATACCTGTCATGATCGCAAGTTCCTGGTTGGTATATCCGCCCATGGTCGCAATACCATGTCTTACAAGTATTTCATTTGCCGTACAGCACATACCTGTGAGGTTGATTCCTTTTGCGCCCTTTGATTTTGCGTATTCTATCAGTTCAGGCTCAGTGGAGACCTCGACAAATTTTTCCGCGAGATTGGGCTCATGGCCGTGGACTACCATGTTGACCATGTCTTTTTCAAAAACACCAAAGCTTGCCCGTGCCCTGAGCGGTTGAGGAGTTCCATAAAGAATATCGGTAACGTCTGTTGCTATCATGGAACCGATCCAGCCATCTGCAAGCGCTGTCCTTATGCCGGTCCGCAAAAGAGAATCGGGATCAAGGTCAACACCTGTATTGGTCCTGTGCATCGCTTCTATGACCTCTCTCTGAAAGCCCCTTGGAACAACACCCCATTTCCTCCATCTATCGGCGGTCTTCTTTGGGGCCCTTACTACATAATTCATTTCGCCGGACTGGCGTGTAAAGTCCTCTATATACTTATGGGCCACGTCTTTTGCCACATCATTGACCGCACGCCCTTCAAATTCTATACCGAGAATGCCGGCGACTTTATAGAGCTTCCTCGTGTCCTTGATCGCGAAATCCTTCGTGTGCCCCTCGGCAACTGCAAGCAGCAGCATCGCCATATCCAGGCCGTGGTCCGAGTGCGCCGATGCGCCGGCAGCAATCATCCTGACAAGGTTCCTGGCAGCTACGGTGTCGTTATTTGCTCCGCAAATGCCCTTGGCGTCTTCCTTGGCGGTCAACCTGCAGGGACCCATGCTGCAGTTCTTGCAGCAGGCTCCTGAATGGCCAATCGGACACGGCTTCATTTTTTCAGCCCTGTCAAAACAGGTCTCGATGCCCTCTTGTTCCGCCCACTTCAGTATTCTATCCGCATCAGGATTCGCGGGTCTTATTTTTGCGACTACTTTTTTTTCTTCCTTCTTCTCCATTTTTCTTGCCTCCGTGTTTTGATCTTCCCTGCGGCAAAACCGCAGGGAATCTAATGCAAGGGACTTTTTATTCTTATTCGCTCGCTAAACCCCGTGGCAATACCACGGGGAATACGCTCGCTATCCATTTAATCTACTCCTGATTAAACATAATTTATGTTACAGCATGGACGGCATTTCCAACGCCGGATGCCCTACTGCAGTAAGATGTTCCAGAAGTTTTTCCGAATCCTCGCAGATAGTATCGTCAGCGATCTTATCGAGCAGGTCCGGGATCCCCTCTTCAGCAGCCCTCTTTTTGAAGGCATCTGCAATCCTCTCCTTCAGGTCTTTCGGCATCCAGACTATCCTCTTTATTCCGCCGTCTCCGAAGAGGAATTTTCTGCTTGTGATAAAATTAACGCCGATGCCCATAAATCCCGGGGTTTGAGCACCCCCTCCGACCGTGCCGGCGAATGTCGAAAACTTCATGCCGACCGGCGTCATTCCCTGATGCCCTCTGTGCACAATCATAACTCCGTTCGTCTCAGGGATGATCCCGAGTATACACTCAAAACATCCGCAGGATGTCATGGGATTTTCCATTATGGTATACATGTTTACGGTTTCAACCGCACCGCCGGTCGCCTGTCTGACATAATCATCTACGCCTTTAAAGCGCCCTAATTTAGCATCGATCACTTCTTCTTTCTTAATAGGCTGGTTTCCGCCTGTCGGGTCTATTTCTTTTGCCGCCTTGCAGTCGAGCCAGTTAAATGCGCCGCAAAGGCCCAGTCTTTCAGGTGACACCACGCAAAGATGACTCGGCGCAAAAGACTGGCAGAGAAGACATGAATAAAACTCTTCTACTGTTTCGTCAGTCATGCCTCCAAGCCTTGCATCGCGCTCTCCATATGCGGTCCTTGCCTCTGCCAGCTTTTCCTTGACGTCCTTTTCATCCAGATATAGTGTGACCTGCACTTTGTCCACAATGGACTTAAACCTGTGATGGACCATAGTGGCATGCAGGATGCCGAGATGCTCAAGAGTAAAGCCGGCAGCCTTCGCAGCGTTGCTTATCCTTACCCAGTTAACATCTCTCTGCCCCATATGCCAAATACCCTGTGCTTCATTGATGTCGCTATGTATCTTTCGTTCGATGACAGACTCAAAATCCTTTTGCATTTTACGACCGGCAGCTTCTATGACAATACCAAGGGGCAGCCTGCCGCCCTTTTCAAACAGCTCCTGCCAGTTATCGGGTTTGATGATGACCTTGTTGTCCTCGATATCTTCCATTTCCGTCATTCTTACCCATTCAAATGCAGGCGTCTTCTGACCGCCGAATTCTATAAAGGTATCTTCCTTCCTTATCCTTTCGCCCTCGAATGCAGGCCCGTATGCAACCGGGATCGGAGGTTTCTCAACCGTTATTTTGAGTCCTCTGACCTCTATTGCCTTTTGCACGATATGCGAATGGTTAAGTTCCTTGTCAACGTGCTCATACGTACACACGCCTGTAGGAAGGATAACAGGAACATCCGTGTCACAGACAGCAGGAAAGCCCATATTTATCGCGCCGGCGCCTGTTGCCCACTTGATGTCATCCATGGGGCCGAGGGCTATTGCAAATGCAAAGACCCTGTCTTTCTGGTATAAGAGATGCCCTTTATAATCTCCGGGTTTTTTGCCGCCGAATATGAGAGAAGCTCTTATGGCCCAGTCAGCAGCATACAGGATATGCTCTGTATCAGGACCCAATGGCACTATTCTGGCGTCCCAGCCGAGTTCTATATTCTTTCTGAGAAGCTGTTTGGTCATGCTGTCGCCGTTTGACTGACCTGCAAGAAAAGTCAGTATGTTTTTCTCCTGGAGTTCCCTCGCAATACTTACTGCAATATCGTCGGTTGGAGCAGCTCCGAGAATACATGCAAACCCCGGCATTGTGCCGTCAACAAGCTGTATGCCCAGATTCCTCTGGATGGTGTCACTTATAAACCCGTTGTACACATATCCTGTTTCCGGGTCCTTGCACGGCTCAAGTCCGTTAACATACCTGAGAGCAAGGATTATCTCTTCTGCAAAGAGCGTAGCCATACCGCAATCGAGCGTCTCTCCAAGATAGGGGAGCCAGAGCTTGTCCGCAGGTACTTCGTGCAGGAGTTCCCTGGCAAAACCGAGTGCGGTCTCCATGTCTCCAAGAGTTCTGACTTCAAATGCTTTAATTGCAAGTATCATGGGAAGCTGAAAAGCAGTGTCAGGGAACTCGAAGGCATAGTCCTTTCCCTTTTCAGCTATTGTCTTCTTAAGCATTTCTTCCGCACGGTCTACAAGTGTACGTGTGCCCCTCATGACCGCTGATGCAATTATCTTAGACATCTCTCAAACCTCCTGACTTTAATTTATTCAAATTTGAAGACTACTTTTAATCTTTTACCGCGACCTTAAAAAAACAGCTATCCCGTTAGCTTCCCTCGGGCCGACACTTATTTTCCAGCCGGGGAGCTTATCTTCAAGCGCACCGCTCAGTATTGCCACATACCCTGGAATAATAAGCTCTTTATGGCTTATCTCGTTCTCAATACCGCTGTCTTTGATAAACTGAGCTATCTTTGTCGCAGTGAATTTGCCCGCAGCCCATCCTGTAAGCACTGACAGTCCTTCGGTATCCATTACAGCAAGCCTCACCGGGACCTTGCTGCCCTCAATCTCACCTGAGACTATAAAATAAGTAAGTGAAAAGTTTGAGGTTATCATCAATGGCGCATCCGCAGACGGGTCACCAATCTTGTAAATCTTCTGTTCAACCTGCAGCGGGACCTGCGGGTCAGTATAGATGTTCTGCCTGAGGGTAAACAGCGCAAGATTCTTCCACTTGTCTATGCTGCTGACAACCACGATAGACGAATACTTTGTAATTCCCAGGGCTACAATAAGCGTTTCCAGCATAGCATCATCTCTTTGTGCAAAGCTGATCACAGGGAATCCTACGGACTTATTGCCTTTCTTTACAGCAGCCCTTCTGATATAAGTATTGTCCCGCAGCATCTCTTTGGCAGTGCGTGCGCCCGAATCAATAACCAGGTCCTCAACACCGAGCCCTTTAATCTTTTCAGTAAGGGCCGACAGTTCGTCGAGACCTTTGGCAACTACCCCGAGAGGGACCTTATGCGTCTTTGCAATATTTGCCATCTGGTCGGCGTTGGAATCGTTTGCTCCGTAAAGGATCGGCTTCTTGTCTGCCACAGCCTTAACAGCCACCTCTGCTGCAGCCGGATTTGTAGTAGAAAGTATCAGGGGCACTGCCGGGGCTTTGGCTGCTATAGCCTTTACAACACCTTCAAATTTTCCTGCGTCACCTGACACGTTATTTATAAATATCGCATCGACCCTGAGCTTCTGTCCGACTCTGTCTATCTCCGAATTGAGGACTTGATCCGTAATGCTGTTTATTTCATTGTCGGACATCGAATCTTTTACTTCCACAGCAATAGCGCATGGGTTGACAAACTTCTTGTCATGCCTGAACAGGACAGTTTCTTCGCCCATTTTTACAGCTTTGTCTCCAACTCCAAATTTTACGGGTCTTATCGGAGGAGCAGACGCCTCACCCAGGACCTTTTTAGCATCTTCCGAGACATCGGGGCACAAATCGAGAGAGGCCTGTCTCTGGGCCAGTTTCATCGCAAAAGCAAGACATGTCGGATGTCCGCACTTCTTGCAATTGGTTTTTGGCAGCAGCTTAAATATCTCAACGCCGGATAACGCCATTTCAGCCTCCTTTACATTAATTCATCTATTAATTTTTCTATTGCTTTAACTGCCTCGGGATGCCTCATGATCAAAAGCTCTGCGCCGGCCATCATGAGTGCGCCCGCTGTCAGGGTCTCCCACGCTATTCCTCTGGGCTCAAGCGCGCCGCCGACAGGGAGTTCGGCTTCAGGAGCAGTGGACTCCTTGACCTTCCAGGCATACATTCCGATATCGCCGAGCATGGGGGTCTGCATGGTGAGGTCATTCTGGGCCAAGGCAGCAAGCCTTATCCTCTCCATAACAGAATAAGTATAATCAAGCCCGTATCCAAGCGCAGAGCACATAGGATCAGTTACCAGCCTCTCCTTGTCAAATCCCATTTGCGTTATAAGGATATTGAGTTGTTTGGAGAGATTGATATCGAGCTGGGACATGGCTATAAGTTTATGATTGTTGGCCAAACACGCCGCAACGATTGTTTTATAGTTTTCTTCCATCGCCTTCCCTATAAAACAATTCTTGCCCTTGGCCGCTTCAGCGGCTGCGACCAATATCGAGGTGTCCTTCTCGACATGGTTGCTGCCGAGGATTATTAAAGGGACGTTTATTGCAGCAAGAACATCCTTCACTGTCTTTGCAGCATCTTCGGCAGAGCGGTTTTCCCTGTCCGGATGGGTCCCTATGAGCCTGAGTGCTATAGCCTTTGCATTCAGTTTGTCCTGGCAATGTTTTGCCCATGTAACAGGATCAGCTGAAACGCCTTCAAACGCTTTTTTTAAAGTATCAGCCCAATCGTCCGGAGGGACATCCTGGATCTCATAAGCTATAACGGGTCTGTTGGGAATATTCCCTTCAAATGAATGAAAAGGCAGCACATTCTCTCCACCAATAACAATGGTCTTGTCCGTGCCTGCATCAACCTGATAAACCTTACCGGAATAAGTCTCGTTCGGCGCCGTAAATGCCATATATACCTCCGTTTTATTTAGTCGTCCGACAGTAGTTTCCTGTATCGACCGTTGACAGTATTTTACATTTCCAGATACGAATGGGCATAAAGGGTCCTGCCCATTATTATATCTATAGTCTTTGCAGTTTCGGTTACCTCGTGAGCATCGGCGATTGCAGCAGTCAGTCCTTCATACAGCAATAATGAGAAGAAATATTTATTCACTATCGGCCTGAGCGCTTTGGGCATGCCATTGGATATATTACTCAATCCCACGACTGTCTTCATCGGAGGATCGTTCAACTCCTGAAACATCTTTACACTCTTAATTACTTTTAACGCCTGGTCCTGAGTAGTAGCTATCTGAAGAACAAGCGGGTCAAGATACAGGTCTTCAACCGGTATGCCGTATTCCATGGCCCTCGCCATCATCTCTGCCGCAATACCCGCCCTTTCCTCTGCATCAGCCGGAAGCCCGCCTTTGCCGACGGTAAGTGCGATTAACTGTGAATTGTATTTTGCCGCAATCTCCATTATAGGAAATCTTTCAGGATCGTTGGAAGTGGAATTGATCAGCGGCCTGCCCCATTCGTTGTTGTGGACCTTCAGCCCGGCCTCAATAGCCGAGGCATTCGTAGTGTCAAGACAAACAGGAAGCGGAACTACTTCCTGAATGGTTGTTACCATCCACTCCATCATTTTTTCTCCGCCATCCTCTGCAGGGCCGATATTGGCATCAATCATGCCGGAACCTTCTTTCCATTGCCTCGTTGCAATTTCCTGAATTGGCCCTTTGTCGAATTTCATCATTGCTTCACGAACTCTTTTAGCTATGATGCTAAGCTTTTCCCCAATTATTAGCATACTATCTCCTTTCAAATATGGCGATATATGAAAATATGTTACGAATAGTAACATAAGATAAATAAATATGTCTACAATTTAAGGAATATTCAGCGACGACAAAATACCGAACAGAGCCTGCACGGATTTCGCTTCTTCGGGAAGCTGAAATACCGGCTTCCCTTCAAGGTCAAATTTAAAAATTGCCTCATCCTGCGGAACAAAACCTGCCACAGAGACACCGCCTTTTTCTGCCATGGACCGCAGTTCTTCTCCCTCGTATCCTATTACTCTGTTGATAATCAGCACTCTCCGCCCCACATCGAGCTTCAGTTCGTCAACAAGGTTATTTATTCTCTGCGCAGTCATCACGCCTTTCACAGTAGGGTCGCTGACAATTATAAGCACATCAACTTTATGAGTTGTCCTCCTGCTTAAATGCTCCATACCCGCCTCGTTGTCGATCACGACGTATGGGTACTTGTCTGACAGCAGGTCTGTGTATTTCCTTATTATATTGTTTGCCGCGCAGTAGCAGCCAGGGCCCTCGGGCCTCCCCATAACCATTAGGTCAAACCCATCAGCCTCAATAATCGACTGCTGGACCTGATAGTCGAAAAGCTGCTCCATAGACATTCCACCGGGCCTGTCGCCGCCTCCCCTCACCGTCTGAAGAGACTCTTCCCTGAGACCCCCTATGGTCGCGTGCACTGCAATTCCGAGCGCCTCGTTCAGACACGCATTGCTGTCCGCATCAACCGCAAGAACAGGACCTTTTCTTTTGCCGACAAGGTATTTCACCACCAGACCGGCAAGACTTGTCTTACCTGTGCCGCCTTTGCCGGCAAATGCAATTGTAAAAGCCATCTACGATAACCTCTTCAATACGTCCATTAATTCCGGCATACTGTTTATTATAAAATCAGCTCCCTGCAACAAGTCCAGCGGCTTGTAACCGTACGTCACTGCCACTGCTTTTATTCCGGCTGACTGCCCTGCCTCTATATCATAATTGCTGTCGCCCACAATTACAGCCTCTTCCGGAGATATGCCGAGCACTGAGAGGACATGGCAGACAGGTAAAGGAGACGGCTTTCTCTCCCCGACAGTTTCGCTTCCTACAATTATATCCATAAACTCCGAAAGCCCCAACTGTTCGAGTGTTTTAATGGAAAGGGACTCTCTCTTATTGGAAACTACAGCCTTCCGGTATGCGCCCAACTGCGACAGCGTTTCCCTTACTCCGGGATACACCGTCGTATTGTCTGTAAGGTGGGCGGAATAATAAAAGATGAACCGCTCAGTCAGAAAATCCCTGTCTGCTTCGATTCCTTCCTTCACAATGATCTTCTCCATAAGCCTCGATATTCCTTCTCCCACAAGGCTTATGGCTTCCTGCACCGTGACAGGCGCAACCCGGTAGGGTCCAACCGCATAATTGATCGCATCTGTAATATCAACGCTTGAGTCTATCAGGGTACCGTCCAGGTCGAATATTACAAGTTTGACCGACATCCTGATATGATAATAAAAAACAGCCCAAAAGCTCAACAAATTTCTATTTCCGGCAGTGGGCATGGGACGCTCTGGATAATACGGCAATTATTATGATGTTATGTATAATAACTTAGCACTTCATTTCATAAATACGGAGTCACACCGTAACAGTAAAAAAAAGGCAGGCGCCGTCGTTTGAGAAAAATTATTAGGAGAAACGCTTATAAAATTTATAGGAGCAGTTGCTGGATTTTATTGTGTTTCATCATTATCATCATACCCATATTAGCGAACGCAGATAACAGGGATGATGAAGGAGAGGGGAAAAAGGGGGATGCCTGTCTGGTGGAACTGGACACTTTCATTGTCAATGTCCATGACGAAAAAGTCACCAGGTTTGCAAAACTGGGGGTTTATATCCAGCTTTCAACTCCCGCACTGGCTGAAATGGCAAGAACAAAGAATGCGGCGATAAGGGATGCCGTAATCACGTTAGTCAGCTCAAAGACGGCTCAGGATATCTTGTCTCCTGAAGGAAAACAGCGGCTCGAGAAGGAGCTCGTGCGAAGTATAAACTGTGTGTTGGGAGATAAAGCGGTGAAGAGTATCTATTTTACCGAAATCACTGTGCAGTAATAATCTTAAGCGATATTGGGATACCTCGCTTTCCCCGATGATGTGAGTTAAAATTTTGTTATGCAAAAAGATTTGATTTCCCGGCCTATGATCATGTTTGGAGGCAAAGGCGGTGTAGGTAAGACCACTTGTTCGGCGGCTACTGCATTGCAACTCGCATCCTCCGGGCTTAAAACGTTGATTGTAACGTCGGACACAACCCCTTCCCTTTCAGACATCTTTGAAGAAGAGATAGGAGATACTGTCAGATGTATAGAAAAGCGTCTCGACGCCGTTGAGATAAGTAATGAGGCGATCCTGATCAAATGGAAGAAAAAATTCGGGCCCGATTTTTACGAGATACTCTCTCATCTCATAGATGTGGAAGGACTGGACAACGAGTCGCGCCACCAACTTCTGGATTATATCGGTTCTGCGCCTTCTCTTAAGGAAGAGACCATGCTCGACCTCATTGTTGATCTGTCTGAGACCGGCAAATATGATCGTATTGTCTGGGACACTGCGCCTGCCGGGGAAACATTGAATCTCCTCAATATGCCTGCATATATAAGAAAACATCTCAGCGCCGGCTCCAGGGTTTTTGAGGGGCTTGACAAGATCGGGAAAAAGATCATCGGTAAAAGGTCTATCGCCCAGATCATGGATGAATGGATTACAGCATCGGAGAGGATCTCCCGATATATTCACATGAGATCGGCGTTCATCCTTATCGCTACCCCCGAAGCGCTTGTGGTCAAACAAGCCCGAAGATTAGTTGAAATCCTTAGGGGGTATGGTATCACTCTCCATGGCATGATTATAAACAGAGTGATTAGAAATCCTGACTCTCAGTCATTAAGGACTCTACAGGGATTGCAGGAAACATATCTGACAGATCTCATAAAATTGGCAAATGGATTACCGGTCGCAATGCTCCCCTTCTCGCTGAAAGAGCTAAAAGGGAAAAAAGCATTGGAAGAAGCGGGAGAAGAATTAATAAAGGAACTCAAATTGCACTGATGCAAGCAGCACAAAGGAGGATCCCATGAACGATTTGACAGGTAAAGTGGCCCTGGTAACCGGGGCAAGCCGTGGCATAGGACGGGCTATCGCGCTGGCGCTTGCCAATGCCGGCGCTAATATAGCGATCAACTACCGGAATCGTGATGACGAAGCAAACGAGGTGCTTTTGCAGGTCAGGAGATTTGGTCGTCTCGGTATTGCCGTAAAAGCAGATGTGTCTGTCTCAGCTGACGTCGCCCGAATGACCGGCATTATAGAAAGAGAACTCGGCTCGCCATCCATACTTGTAAACAATGCCGGAATCGGGACAATGCATTCCATCGAAGATATAACTGAAAAAGACTGGGATCATACTATTGCCGTGAACCTCACATCTGCATTTCTGATGATTCAGGCGGTACTTCCCGGCATGCGGACTCTGAAATGGGGCCGTATAATCAGCCTTTCATCGGCAGCTGCACAGATGGGCGGAGTAGTCGGTCCTCATTACGCCGCATCGAAAGCCGGCATTCTCGGACTGACTCATTATTACGCTGCTCACCTAGCAAAGGAAGGCATCACAGTGAATGCGATCGCCCCCGGCCCGGTCAGCACGGAAATGGCCGCCGGCCTTCCACAGCTGAAGCCCGACCTTGTGCCTGTGGGCCGTTTCGGCACTGTTGAGGAGATAGCCGACGCAGCCCTCATGCTTGTTTGCAACGGTTATATTACGGGTCAGACAATTAATGTTAATGGCGGCAGGTACCTGAGTTGATGAACAATATGGTTCTGCAAAATATAAGAAATAATTCTTTAAGAGAATAATGGGTGAGGAAGATATGGGACTCCGCAACGGAATAGGCCGGGTACCCGGCCTATTCCGCAAGTCAGCTAAGCATTGAGTCCCAACCCTTTTCTTTTCTCCATAATATGATTTGTAATGAGCTGGGCCGCTTTTACAGGATCGGGTTCAACTGCGAAGCATGCGCCAAACACATTGTTCAACCCTGATGTGGCAAGTTCGGTGACTTTCTTACTTCCCAGGATAGGGGGCATCACCCCAAGCACTGTAAAGATTCCGCTGGCCATAGCATAAAACGCGATAGTAGCGGCTTTCTCTGAATACCATTCAGGGGCAGCGCCCGCAAGCGGCAATTTATCAATATCTACACCGATAGTATTTGCAAGTGCACAGGCAATGACGATTATACGTGAATTATCCACACACGAGCCCAAATGCAGTGATGGCGGAATATTCAGAAGTCCGCATATCTCCTTCAGTCCAGGCCCAGCCATCTCTTTCGCCTCCGGTACCTGTAGTCCGGCCTTGCCTGCCGCAACATTAACGCAGCCTGTCGTAAGTACCAGGATGTCATTGGCGATAAGGCGTTTGATAAGTTCGACATGCCCGGAATCCTGCTTTATCTTTGGGTTGTTACAGCCGACCACACCGACGGCGCCCTTTATTTTGCCTGCCTTGATAGCATCGACCAAAGGCGCGAGACTTCCCCCAAGAGCTTCCACTATTGATTCCACTGAAAACCCCGTCATGTTCCTGACCGGCGTAACGGGAACATATACTTTGTCCTTGTTTCTGCGGCTAAAGTTCTCTACAGACTCCTTCACTATTCTGAATGCCTGATCTCTGGCATTCACCGGCGTAAATTCAACATGCTCCATAAAAGGGAACTTTGCCTTGTCCGATGTCGTGTACATCTTCGTATGATAGCACTGCGCCACCTGTCCCAATGACGGCATGATGCACTGGTAGTCAACGATCATGGATTCCACGACGCCGGTGACAATAGTCAGTTCAGTCATAAGATGGTTTCCGGCCATCGGGATCTTCTTTCGCATCATTATCTCGTTGCCCGTACAACAGAGACCGGCGAGGTTGATGCCCTTTGCCCCCCTGGATTTTGCTAATTCAATCATCTCTTTGTCATCAACCGCGAGTCCGACCATTTCGGAAACCACAGGACTATGACCATGGACCAGAATATTAACGCAATCCTCTTTCAGTACACCAAGGTTGACTTCGGAAAAGCCGGGTTTGGGAGTTCCGAAGATGATGTCCGACAGTTCCGTACCGATCATGGACCCGCCGTAGCCGTCGGAAAGACTATTTCTTACCGCATGAAGCAATATTGAGACATATTCGTTGTCCACACCCATGTGTGTGCGATGCATGGTCTCCGAGGTCTCCCTGTCGATACCCCGCGGTATCACTTTCAGCTTCTTCCATAATTCAAGCCGTTGTTTGGGGGCCCTTTTTATGAGCGTGATCTGCTCCTTCTTCATCCCGTAATCTTCCATCATGGCCTCTGCCAACCGCCTGGCAATATCCTCATTCCCAAGTCCTGCACTGTCGATGCCATATTCAGCAGCCACCCTCTTGAGCTTGTCCGCATCTTTGATAGTGTAACCCGGAGCCGAGCCAGTGCCTATTTTGTGCAATACTTCAACCAGATCGCGGCCATGGTCCGAATGGGAAGCAGCCCCTGCCGCAATCATGCGCGCCAGGTTCCTTGCCACTATAATATCTGCATCTGCGCCGCAGACTCCGTATTGGGGTCCTTCGCCAAACGGATCAATACGGCATGGTCCCATAACACATATCCGGCATGACACCCCCAGTTCACAATACCCGCACTGAGGCTCCTGCTTCTTGAATCTGTCCCAGACAGTTTCAACTCCGTCTTCATGAGCCTTTCTGAGTGTCAGTTGGGCGTCTTTGCATATGGAAAGCTTCTCGTATTCACTCATGACTGCTTCCTCCTTAATTCTTCCAATCCGTGTTTATATGCAGTTAAGGACTGATATGGGCCTTTTTCCTGTTCCTTTAATCTTATGCCAAGATAGACCAGGGAGGAGATTTCATCTGTAACCCTGTCCATTACTTTATTGTAGTCTTCGAAAATAAGGGCTCCGACCTTGCAGACCTCGACACAGGCAGGCGCCTGGCCTTTTTTCTGCCGCACGATGCATTGGTCGCATTTGTGGGCTGCTGTCTTATTGTTGCTATAGACATGGTACCTCACTACGCCGAACGGACAGGCCATCGCACACATGCCGCAGTTTATGCAACGGTCAGGGTTGATGAGAACCATACCGGTAGAAGGTTCTCTGAATATGGCCTTCGGGAGACATGCCATCTCGCAGGGTGCAGGGTCGCAGTGCCTGCATTTGTTCGGGAAGGTGTCTTTGTCTTTAGTCAGCCCGATATGGATCCTCGGCTTCGAAAGGACCGATTCGTAGGGTGCGGCATAGGGTGAACCGCTGATCGAGTGCTCTACAGCGCATGCGAATCGGCATTGAAGGCATCCCACACAGCGCTCAGGTTTTACTACGACCACTTTCATAACGTCCTCCTTCAGAAAGGTCTTAGGATGTCCGCTATGCCCAATTCGCCATTAACAATCTTCACAGGTTCGGCATTAAGCGGCATACCCTTTTTGATAAGGTTAATGTAGAGCCCTGCATCCTCAGGGCAGTTATAAAAAGCCATCCCTACGGGGACGTTGTCTCTGAATGCAAGTTTCCGGAATTGTTTACGGTCAGGGAAATGTTTTTCATATACGACGACCCCCTCCTCTTCTTTCAGTATTCCCCCGGAGATAAGGTGAAAGGAATGGGTTTTGAGACTGTTCATTCCGATGCTTCCTGCATATGGGGTATTGGCGCCCAAAATATTCAGTGCGGCAAAATAACCCTGCTCTACTGCAACAGGCCATATGGCGTTGATCCACGGCACTTTTCGCGCCACATCTATAGTCTCGCAACAATCTCCCGCAGCGTAGACACCTTCTGCGGAGGTTTCAAGGAATTCATTGACCATGATTCCCAGATCGATCTTTATCCCTGATTTTCTGGCAAGCTCGACCCTTGGTTTTACACCCTTTCCGACGACAACTACATCACTGGATACCTCGATGCCTGATCTAAGGGAAACAGCAACACGTTCTTTTTTCAAGTTTATCTCCGCGATGTCATCCTGTGTACGTATGACAATACCGGCATCCCGCATATCTTTTTCCACAAACCGCGCAGTCTTTTCATCCAAAACCAGAGAAAGAGGGTAAGAAGATGATACAATCATTTCAACCTTGACATTCCGCTCAAGTAATCCATAGGCGGCTTTTATTCCGACAAACCCGCCACCCAGGACCACCGCACTGTCTTTAATATATTGTTCAAGTTTCCTGGCATCATCCATGTAGCGCAAAGTGAAAGTCCTTTTTTTTTCGTCATAATAAGCCGGTTTGACAGCGTTTGCACCAGTGGCAATAAGAAGCCTGTCATAGCTTATTTTTTTTCCGCCCGACAACGTCAACAACTTTTTATTAACGTCAATTGTTTCTACCTTTTCTCCGAAAATCAAATTGACGTTATCGGGGCAGGCAGATATGTCTTTTATGGTCATCTGTTCCTCCCGGACAATCCTGCCGAGATAGTGGGTAAGCATACACCTGCAGTACGGTGAATATTTTTCTTCTGATACAGCTGTGACGTTAACTTGAGGTGAGAATTTCAAAAGAGCATCAAGGCACGACAGCCCTGCAGCACTAAGGCCGATTATGACAGCATTCATGGTACAAACCTCCTTTTTTGAAGGTAGAATTTAGAATGCGCCTTTCTATTTCCTGTCTTTCAGTCAAAGTCTATCTCATGAACTGGCGGGTGTCAAGATGATGATCCTTTGATGATGATCCTTTGATACGGCCAAGAACCATGCGCTGTATAAATGGAAACCAGCATATATGACTTTATGTATAATATAACCATAATAATTCCCCGGAGGTATTTATGACAAAAGCAGAGCTTGTAGAGAAGATGGCAAAGGATTCCGGCATTTCTAAAGCGGCGGCAGACAAGGCTTTGAACTCTTTTGACGCAATCCTCAAACCGGCGCAGTTTTAAAGATTAAAGCTTCGAAGGCTCCCAAGTTCAAGGCTGGGAAAGCATTCAAGGACGCCATATAATAGGGAGGAATGCTCAAATGGGGGAATGTGGTACTCGTTGCTATGCAAACATAACAAAGAAGAAAGTTGATGCAATAATCAGCGAATTACAAAATAGCGGGGCTGTGGTATCAGGAACTAACCCTTGGGTTGTTGGTACTAACCAATCCGGAGTTAAATTGAGTGTGGTCTGGACTGAGTCAAATTTGACGTTGGCTGCAACTGTTATGGATGCAGCTTGGTATGTTCCTCGTGCTATAGTATGGGACAAGATTGATGAACTGATGCACCATATTCAATGCATACCTGATACTGACGTTCCTGCGTGAAGGGTTCTTCGTAGTTAGTGACATTCAACGTAATAATTTCATTTCATAGTTTCATATTATTTTTTATCAACTTTCAATACGCTCCTATTCGGCGTACCGGAAAAGGTTTCACTGTTGCTTTTGATAACCAATACAGATGAGTTAAAATATATATTGATATGGACAAACTTATTATCATAGGCGGGGGCCTTGCCGGGTGCGAGGCTGCGTGGCAGGCAGCGCAAAGAGGCATTCATGTGCTGCTCTACGAGATGCGGCCCAAAAAAATGACCGGGGCACATCAGACGCCGCTCCTTGCAGAGCTTGTCTGTTCCAATTCTCTCAGGTCAAAAGAAATTGTAACAGGTCCCGGACTCTTGAAAATGGAGCTGGAGATTG
>JBEKJD010000034.1:0-15344 GCA_050011415.1 Dissulfurispiraceae bacterium
CCGATGGCCCTGGCAGCCGACACGAAATCGCGCTCTTTGAGTGTCAGGAATTCCGCCCTGACAAGGCGTGCAACATCCATCCAGCCGGTAAGCCCTATAATGATCATTATAGTGGAAATGCTGGGCTCGACAATCGCGATGACGGCAAGGATAAGGAAAAATGTGGGAAAGGCCAGCATAATGTCGACAAACCGCATAAGCAGGGAATCTATCACGCCACCGTAGTATCCCGCGGCAGCGCCGAGCATTGTTCCTATCGTTATCGCAATGCCCACGGCAATAAAGCCGACCTTAAGCGAAACCCGGCTTCCCCATATCATCCGCGACAAAACATCTCTTCCCAGTTCATCAGTCCCGAAAAGATGCGCATTGTCAGGTGGTGAGAGAACATTATATACATTAATAGCGGTAGGCCTGTAAGGTGCAATAAACGGTGCAAACAGGGCCACCATTGCCAGCATCAATATAATAATCAGTCCTGTAACAGACAAAGGGTTTTCCCTGAACCGCCTCCATACGATCCGTATCATTCTCTCACCCTTATTCTGGGGTCCACAAGGGCATAGGATATATCGGCGATGAGATTGCCGATAAGCGTCAATATAGCGCCTATGACCAGAATGCCCATTATCGTCGGGTAATCCCTCGACATAGTAGATGAGTAAAAGAGCTGGCCCATCCCAGGTATGGCAAAAATTGTTTCAAATATAACCGAACCCCCTATGAGCCCTGGAACAGAAAGGCCGAGAATGGTGACTATCGGCAGAAGGGCATTCCTCACCGCATGACGGAAAATTACCTCCGATTCCTTAAGACCCTTGGCCCTCGCAGTCCTTATATAATCCTGCCTGATCACCTCAAGAACGCTCGACCGACTGTATCTGCTGAATCCGGCGATCCCTCCAAAAGCGCTCAGGCCTACCGGTAAGATTAGATGCCGCGTCCAGTCCCACAGCCTCCCAAGGGGGCCCATACCTGAGACATCAATGCTCTGTATGCCCGAAATAGGCAGGACACCAAGTTCAACTCCGAATACAATCATCAAAATTAACGCGAGCCAGAAAGTGGGAGTGGAAAATCCGAGAAAGACAAAGACCGTCGTCAGCTTGTCCATAAGCGAGTACTGCCGAACAGCCGACAGTATGCCGATAGGAATCGCAATTACAATTATCAGCATCAGTGAGAGAAGATTGATTACGAGTGTCACCCTGATCCGTTCCTTTATTTTATCAATAACCTTTTTGCCGTCCACAAAAGACGTTCCGAAGTCCACTTTGACAAACCTCGTCAGCCATTCAAAATACTGGACGTGCAACGGTTTATCGAGACCGTAAAGCCTCTTGAGATTTTCTCTTGCCTCCGCAGATGCCTTGAGGGACATCTCAGTTTCAACCTCTACGGGGCCTCCCGGAGCAAGGTGTATTACGATAAAGGTGATAAGCGTAATACCGAAAATAAGAGGGACCATTAACAAGAAGCGTTTGAGAACATATAAAGACATACAATTAACTTAATTGAATACGAAAGCAAAGTCAACAACGGGAAAAGATCAGGACCGGGACTTCCCGTCGTGCGAGCAGTACTTTTCCTGCATCTCATTCGTATAACTGCCGTCTTCGTTATAGATAATAAGCGGCCTTTCGACTTTCATGCCGGACCGGCCTCCCTTGACCGCCTCAATAAGAAGCATGCTTGCATCTGTGGAGGACCTGGAGTGAACACACCGAAGACGTTTTACTTCCAGCCCGTTGTCCCTCATAACACCTGTGATCTCGGCCAACCGCTCCGGCAAATGAATAATACACAGCCTTCCGTGGTGCTTCAGAAGTACCGCTCCCGCCCTTGCCAAATCCGCCAGGGAAAGCAATATTTCATGCCTGGCGATTGCCTTTTCATCACCGGGATTGATCAGTCCTGTTTTTGTCCTTCTGTAAGGCGGGTTTGAGACAACAAGGTCGAAGGACAAAGGACCGAGAATGGAGGAGTTGAAGCCGTTATGAGAAGAAATGGATTTTATATCCATCCTGATAACGCCGACCCGCTCCTCAAGCCGGTTTAAAACAATATTCTGCTCCGCAAGCCTTGCAAGACTCTCCTGCAATTCTATCAGCATAACCTTTGCTCCGGGGTATTTCATGGCAAGGAGCAGGCCTATTATTCCTGAACCGGCGCCGAAGTCGGCGATGTTCCTGACCGCCGCCCGTTCGGCAAATGAAGCAAGCAGAAGCGCATCAACTGAAAAACGATAACCTTTCTTATTTTGGTGAATTTTGATGTCCCTCAAAAAATCCAGCGTAGTCATATGTAATCCAACCCCATTCACGGATTTATTGCTTTTATTTTATCAAATCCGCCAACTTTGAGCACATCTCAGGAAATTTGGGATTTTTAAAACAACTGTCCGCTCAGACATCCTGTATTGCAATTTGTCATTAAAGCGGTTAGATTATCTACATGAGCAAGTATGAAAAGCTGCTGGCCAGGATACTACAGGGCTCTTCAGATGCAAACATAGTTTTTGATGATTTGTGCCATTTATTAAAGAAATTGGGATTTGATGAACGCATACGGGGAAGCCATCACGTTTTCAGGAAAGAAGGCGTTATTGAGAAAATCAATTTGCAGGACGACGGCAGCAAAGCTAAAGAGTACCAGGTACGTCAAGTACGAAACGTGATTTTAAAATACAATCTTGGAGGTGAACTTAATGTATAAATATGAAATTATCATTTACTGGGATACGCAAGACCGTATTTACGTCGCAGACGTTCCAGAATTACCGGGTTGCTCTGCTCATGGCAAAACCTATAATTCGGCCTTGAATAATGCCCAAAAGGCAATCCAGTTGTGGATTGATACTGCCAAGGAATTTGGGGACCTGGTGCCGGAACCGAAAGGACATCGTTTGCTGTATGCATAGCAAATGGTACGTGAAGAATGACCGTTGTTTATAACGACAAGACAGACCTTCTTTACATCAGGTTTGACGACAGGAAACAGGACGTAATCAACAAGAGAGTTTCCGACGATATAGTGATAGATATCGGAGAGAACGATAGAATTATCGGCATAGAAATTCTCGACGCTTCACGGCATGTCTCTCCTGACCGGCTCTTGCCTGTGAAATATGCGGTTTAACCCTTCTAAGAGGGGACATTCCCTACGGACGCGATAGAGATACTTGATTTTAAGAGAGAGTTGGTGCCCCCTAGAAGATTCGAACTTCTGGCCCCAGGTTTAGGAAGTCAAAACAATAGAAAAGGCCTCTACCTTGAAAACAAAGGCTTTAATGCCAAGTCGATGATTTTAAAGGCATTAAAGCCTTTCTGCATTTTCTGTCCTTTCCCCTGTTTTCCGGTCATTCAGCATAATTCTGTCACAATTTAGTCACAGTGATTTTTTTTGATTGTAGCATGCAAGACTAGACTCAATCATGCCCCTCGCCCTGTATTTTCTGTCCTTTCAGCGGCATTCTGCTACAATTATGCTACACTAAAAGACGACGAAATAGACTAAGAACAACTGCGCAGATTGTGCAGAAAAGTAAGAAACGAACTCGAAAAACTTTACACGTAAATTATATAAAAGGGATGTGCCTCCATTTCGATAGTTAGAAGGATAATAAAACATGCGACACATAATACCTGCACCCTTACTTTCGATATGTGCCGAAATCACTTCAAGGCGAGAGACCCACGCAACACTCGACAGCCTCTTTATGTATGCAGGTGCCCCAGGTGAGCCTCCGCCAGGGAGTAAACAGGCAAAGGCGATGGCGTGGTTAAGACAGGTCAATAAAGATGAATCCGTTCAACCGCTGGATATCCTCGGACGTTTAATTGAGAATTATATGGAAGCGCCTCTTGACCCAATTAACAGTTGGCATGAGCAGCCGCTACAGGATAGAGAAAAATTAACTAAAATCCTTGCTCAATTTGAGCTGCAATACGTTAAAGGTGGTAAGATTGTTGGTGTACTGGGGGCACCTTCCCGTACACTGGAAGATTTTATTCGTGATCGAGATATTGCCGTAATTGAGACTGAATTTGATCGTGCCCTGTCAAATGTTGAATCAAACCCAAGAGAAGCGATTTCTGCGGCAAGCAATATTCTTGAGTCCTTATGTAAGGTCTATATAGAAGACGAAGGCTTGGAGAAGCCAGCGAAACAGGACCTAAAGCATGTTTGGTCTATTGTTCGTAAGCATCTCGGGTTCGATCCTAGTATGATTGAGGATCAGGACATAAAAATGATATTAACAGGGCTGATATCAATTGTGGAGGGGATCGGGTCATTGCGAACACACGCCAGCTCGGCGCATGGGGCAGGCAGGACAACGTATAAGTTGGCACCTCGACATGCTCGCCTTAGTATTCATGCAGCACACACTGTCACGCTATTTGTGCTTGAAACATGGGCAAAGAAAAAAGCCTTATGAATAACCCCAAAATACTTGATAATTCCACTCCCCAGTTTCAGCTTAAGACTTACTTAACTGAACTGCTTTCTTCTAACAGATATACTGAATTGTCTGTTGCCACCGGATACTGGGATTTGCCGGGGATGTTGGAATTATTACCGGCCCTTGAAGTATTCCTCGGTACACATATGTTGACAGAGGTAAGATTCCTCATAGGGGAAGAGCCGAAAGTCAGAATTAATCAGTTGGATACTTCTTTCCCTGAGAAATATATCAAACAAGACCTGAAAGACCTTCCATTTAAAGCTGAATATCAACACGTAGCAAACTTTCTGGCCGCATATCTGGATTCAGGAAGAATAAAGGTAAAGTTATATAAAAGGGGTTTTCTCCATGCCAAATGCTACATTGTCGGGTCAGAAAAGGAAAATGCAATCGGCATAATCGGCAGTTCTAACTTTACTCGAAACAGGCTCCTCGGCAATACAGAGTTGAATGATGTTGAATATGATCATCGCATTGTCAATTACATCCCTATGGATGCCTGTCAGGACCCGAGCCATAGAAGTTGGTTCGAAAAACTCTGGGGCGATGAGCTGAATATTGACTGGAATCAGCAATTCAGGCTGGAGATTTTAGGCCTCAGCAAATTCGGGACCCTGACCTATTCACCATACGACATGTATATCAGAATATTGTACGAACTCTATGGCGAGGATATTGAGATTGAAGAGAAACTTAAGTCCGAGGCCAGATTTGAGAGCAGGGTTACACTGACAATGTTTCAGGAAGAGAGCTTCCGTAAAGTAATGTCAAAACTCAATAATGAGAAGATTGGAATGTGCCTTGTCGGTGACAGTGTTGGACTCGGCAAGTCATTTATTGCAAAAAATGTTATTGAGGAATATGGCTACTTCCAGAGAAAAAATGTAATGGTGGTATGCCCTGCTTCCCTCAGGGATGATTGGACAACCCATCTTAAGGATATTACAGTCAATGCCCCTGTATACTCAATCACTGAGTTTTCCCAGGATAGCAGTTTCCTTGATATAAAGAATGACTTATTACAAAGAAAACTCATCTCAAAGAGTGATAATGCAATTGACCTGTTAGTAATTGATGAAAGCCACAACCTTAAAACTCAGGGCAGCAAGTCATTTCAAAATCTGTTGCAATTGATAACAGATAAGGAATATTGCATTGCACTCCCCAAGGTCCTAATGCTGTCTGCAACCCCGGTTAACAATGGCATAAAAGACCTTGCAAACCAAATCATTTTAGCTAAGGGCGGTAATGAAAGATTCTTTGCCCACTTCGGCATTCCAAACATATTATCTCTATTCGGCACTACGCAGAGAGAATTTAAGTTAAGGGACTCAGAGGAAGTCTTTGCCGACCTCTATCCGATCCTGAATAAGATAATGGTTAAGAGGACCAAGCACCAGGTAAAAAAGGATTTTCCGGATGCCCTTCTTAACGGGGAAACCATTATCTTCCCTGAGGAGCGACTTGAGAATGTCCTTTATGAACTGGATAGTAAAGAAGTGAGAAAGGCGATAAGCCATGAATTGCGCGAAATTGAAAAGACCAATAGATTGCTTTACGAGTTTTTCACTCTTGAATTAGATACAAGCGATGAAGAGCTGGAGGAAAAAGAAGGAGTAAAAGAGTTTTTTAAATTCACTGACACAAGCAAACGTAAAAAGATAAACCAAACAGAGTTTGAATCAGTGTTTCACTTTATCGACAGGGCCATTAAAGGCTTGAAGTTGATTCCATACAGCTATCTTACCGAAAAACGTGACAAGACAGAAGACGAAGAGATTCAGGCAAGTGCTCGAAAAAACCTGACAGGAGTTATGAAAGTCACTATGTTTAAATCCTTTGATTCGTCGCTTCATACGTTTAATAAGCGGATAGAGAAATACGAATCTTATTTATACAATTTCGAGACCCTCTTTTTTGAACACGCTAAGATCGTCAAACCTGCAGTTGTGCAGAAGGCTATGGCACGGCATGAGGAAGAGCCGGATGAAGATATAATGGATTTAATCTTCGATGAAATAACAAGGTTTGAAGAAAGAGAGAAAAATAAAAAAGAGGCGGATAGAACCTACAGGATTCAGAATGCATATGTTGAGATCAACCTGGATGATTACAATACAAAAAACATCAAAGCATTTATACAACAAGATAAAGAAATAATCACCCTCATTAAAAGAGTCCTTGGAAGCATTAAGACCGACACAAAATTGAATGAACTGAAAAATCGTTTGAAGACACTTAAGGGCAAAAAAGTTCTTGTCTTCTCATACTTTGCCACAACCATTGATTATTTGGCTCAGGAGTTAAACGACACGTTCCTTTCTGAGATAGGCATTAAAAGTAATCAGATCGCTTTTCTTAAAAGCAAGACCGGCAAAAATAAACAGGTTTTAGTGCAGCGATTTTCTCCGAAGGCCCAGAGACAGGTAGCAGTCAATGGCTTCGTGAACGGACAGCCCGAATTGCAGATATTATGCAGTACAGATGTCCTGAGCGAAGGGCAGAACCTTCAGGACTGCGGCATTATCATAAATTACGACCTTCACTGGAATCCCATAAAAATGGTACAGAGAAATGGCAGAATAAACCGTCTTGGCTCATCGTTCAATGAAATATTTATCTATAATTTCCGGCCTGAAGACCAGTTGGACAAATTTCTGCGATTGATGAAAAAGTTGCAGGAGAAGATAAGAATTATAGGCTATAGTGTCGGGATCGACAGCAGTGTGCTGGGCGAACAGATAACAGAAAAGCAGTTTGGATTGATAGATAATATTTATTCTATCGACAGGGAGAAACAAAAACAGGCCGTTGAAGAGTTGGAGCGGGAAAACGACCTTGCTTTTGACGAGGCGTTTGAAAATGACCTTAGGGAGTTTATGAGAAAGGCATCTGACGAAGAAAAGGAAAACATCAGAAATCTTAACTTCAATAAATATTGTGGTATCCCTGCATTGAAAGACGACGAGAAGCTGTTGGCGTTCAATGTGGGACAGGGTGAATTTGAATTTATCAGAACTGATGGAAAGAAGGTTGCCAAAGAGGCTAACCAGTTAAAGGCATTAAGACAAATACGCAGCTTTGATAAGGAAAGAAGGGCCGAAAAGCTGACTTTTGATGAAAAGTCAGCCTTGGAAAAGAAAGCATTAGAGATATTTGAATCAGAGAAGGCATATCAGGACACTATTGAGGATGTTGACCTTGAATCATTCATGGGAGTTAAACAGTCCGGCGGGGCAACATCTCTTGCAAAATATAAAGAGGAATTACTCAGGCTTTTGCAGGATAATGTTGATAGGTATTCCACGGATAATATGAACAGGATAAAGAGTTTGTTAACTTCACGGAACCTTGCAGTGGAAAACAGGATTAGGAACTATCTGAAGAGATATGATAATCAAGTTTCCGTCGAACTTCTTGATACTCTGGCAATCCTGAGCGCCAACCTGATAAAAAACGAGATACCCAAGGGGTCACCTGATCCGGTACTGTGGTTCGGTTATCACAGTGACGAAGCTAAATCATGAACATTAGAGACCTTGTAAGCAATACGGGCAAGCTTGCATATAAAGATATCTGCCCAGCTCTTATTGATAAGTTCGGGGTAAAGCAGACTGTAAAGTGGGATAGTGTGATGCCACATGAACAACAGCAGTCTTTTTTTGGTGGTGAAATGTTGAGACTGATTGCAGATCATCCCACGCTTGCCAATCAAAAAGAAATACGCCCTATTTCTCTGATGAAGGGGGAGCTTTCTCAACTCCTATTTTTCTATGTGCAGCTCAAAGATGAGAAGCTGTCTAAAACAGTTATAGAAAGAATAGCACGCAAGTTTATAGGTGGAGCAGCCGCAGACAGATACATCATCTGGTTTTTTGGTAATAACAACTCCGATACTCTGAAAGTGGTTATCTCAGGCAAAGAGGGCAAAAGGGTAAGACTAAAATCACTCACCTTAGAGGCCGGACAATGGTTCAAAACCTACGACTATATTCTCAGTGAAGTTGAAAGGAAGTTCAATACAGGTGGACTGTTCCAGCAATTCAAGGAGCCGTCAGGTCTGTGGAAAGCGGTCTGGGATGCCTTTGATATTTCCATTGTCAATAAAAAGTTCTACGCTGAGATTAAGACCATCTTTGACACGCTCACGAAAGAGGAGTTGCCAAAATGCAAAGGCATTTTAGGTAATGAGCAAGAACGGAGTCAGTTTGCCATCAGGCTCATAGGAAGGATTATTTTTTGCTGGTTCTTGAAGCGGAAGGGCATAATTGCTGATGATGTAATGTCCTCAAAGGCGGTTCAGGCACAACAGAACTATTACCGTGACCTATTGGAATTATTGTTCTTTGATGTATTCAACGCGCCGCTGAATGAGCGCAGGAAAGACCTTCCCGATTTAATCAAAAACTATCCTTTCCTTAATGGTGGTTTATTTGAACCACAGCACCATGACCACAAAGGCAACTGGATATTGAATATCTCAAACAACTGGTTTGTGAAGTTCTTCGGCGATACTCTTGAACGCTACAACTTCACTGTTGATGAAAACTCCGCTACGAGCTCGGAAATAGCGATTGACCCTGAAATGCTTGGAAGAATATTTGAAAATCTTTTGGCTGAACAGAATCCTGAAACTGGAGAATCGGCTCGCAAAGCTACAGGATCATATTATACACCTCGAGAAATTGTTGACTTCATGGTCGAAGAAAGCCTGATAGCTTATTTGAAAGGTTCAACTGGTGAAAAAGACGAAGCACCGCTTTATCCCCTCAGCAAAACAATTCAACCGTTACCCGATGAAGCTGTTGAAGATTTTGTTCATACCTGTGCGCTACCCGACGCTCTAAAACCTCACGGTAAAGAACTGCTTGATAAACTGAACGCTATAAAAATACTTGACCCTGCATGTGGTTCAGGGGCATTTCCAATAAGCATGTTGCAAAAGCTTATAGCTCTGAAGCAACAGTTAGAACCTAAAACATGTGCGTATGACCTGAAACTCAAGACTATTGAAAACTCCATATACGGCGTTGACATTCAGCCTATGGCAACGGAATTAAGTCGCCTGAGATGCTGGCTATCCCTGATTGTGGATGAAGACTCCAAAGACATAAAACCATTGCCCAATCTTGATTTCAAATTTGTTACGGCCAATTCACTAATAGATTTAGGCTATGATGAGTTTGTGCATAGAATGCAGAGCAAAAAAAACGGCGGATTGCTTCTTATATCCAACTTTATTAAAGACCTCAATGCGCTGAAGGCGGTACGGCAGAAATACTTTGATCCATCATTGCATCAGAACGAGAAAGATAAACTGAAAAAAGAATTCAATGGGATAAAGGATGACTTGTTTGGGATGGCCTTGGAACTTATCAAACAAAAGCTTCTTGATGCAGAATTTTCAAATAAAATCACAGAGTGGGACCCTTTTGACGATTCAAAATCAGCCCCGTTTTTTAATAAAGGATGGATGTTTGGTGTTGAGGCCGGGTTTGATATAGTGATTGCAAACCCACCATATATCCAAATTCAAAACTTCAGTGGTAAATCTGAACAAAAAGCGTGGGAAACTCAGAAGTATGCTACATACGTAAAGACAGGTGATGTGTATTGTCTCTTTTATGAAAAAGGATTCAATCTTCTACAGTCAAACGGAGTATTGACCTACATTACGTCGAATAAATGGATGCGGGCGAATTATGGTAAAGCTTTACGGAAGTTTTTCCTAACCTATGGGCAAATTGCTCAGTTGATCGATTTCGGTGATTCGCCAATTTTTGAAAATGCTACGACCTATACGAATATTCTTGTGCTGCACAAGAGCAATCATTCGCATCAAACTAAAGCATGGGATTTGAGTAAAGCATATGAGGTTGAGACTGCATTGGAGCGGATACTTGAAAAAGAAGGTATCGGCGAACCTTTATTTAACGAGATTTCCTTTGTAATCGCCAAGGGTCAACAAACTCAGATAAAAAAGCGTATTGAAGGAGCTGGCATACCGCTTAAGAATTGGGACATTGCCATCTATAGGGGTATTCTCACCGGAAAGAATGAGGCATTCATTATCAGCGGCAAGAAAAAAGACGAGCTTATTGCCAAAGATAAAAGAAGTGCCGAGATCATCAAACCAGTATTGAGGGGGCGGGACATCAAGAGGTATAAAGCAGATTTCGCTGATTTCTGGATAATTGCTACGTTTCCTGCCCGACAAGTTGATATAAACAAGTATGGCGCAGTAAAAGAGTATTTAGATACATTTGGGAAACAACTTGAGCAAAGTGGCGAGCCGGGTTGCCGAAAAAAAACAAACAATAAGTGGTTCGAGGTGCAAGACACAATTGCTTATCACCCTGAATTCGAAAAAGAAAAACTTGTCTATGCAGAAATTGTTTACGATTCTGCTTTCTTCTTTGATGGACACGCATACTATCCCGAAGCAACTGTTTTCATAATGACAGGGGAGCGGCTAAAATATCTAACTGCTCTGCTGAATTCAAAACTTATGACATATGCCTTCAAAACTTTTTACGCAGGTGGTGATTTACGGGGAAACACGTTTCGTTACAAAAAAGTATTTCTTGAGGCACTTCCTGTTTTCAAACCTAGTGTGATAGAACAGCAGCCTTTTGAAATCCTAGTTGATCAAATCCTCACTGCCAAGCAGCAAGACCCTAACACAGACACATCTGCCCTTGAGCAGCAGATTGACGAGATGGTCTACAAACTCTATGACCTAACGCTGGAAGAGATTGAAATTGTGGAGGGTAAAAAATGAAATACAAAATAACGCTCAATCAAGACTTTTACGCCTGGCAGCCAAGCACATGGCCTGCCCCGCCATCGTCATATAACGCTGCATTTGGAAACACCCTGAGGACTATTTTCTATGATTCGTTGCTTGGCGAGATTGACAATGTAATAACCGATGCGCCGACATTGGAATACAGAGGGCATGTCGTAGCACTTTCCATCTTATGCGCAGTTGATGCAGTCTCTTCTTATGCTTTTCGAAACTCACAGAAAGATATTTGTGAGTCTTGTAAGCGCACCGATAAGGTTGGGCCTCGATATAAGAGGTATATCCGGGAGTTTTTCCCTAATGAGTATCAACCATTCGCAGCCAAACTCTACAGTTTATTTCGCAATTCTATTACCCATAGCTGGAATCTTTTTGAAGCTGCTATGTTGCCGGGAAACGAGCCGATTACTGAAGTAAATGGTACAATTGTGCTTGGTCTTGGGCACTTTTTCACCGCTTTCAAGTCATCTGTGGATACTTTTCTTGATCGGCTGCAAGTTGATAATACTCTACAGGCAGCTTCTTTACATAGATATAGAGAACTCAAGCATATGGCGCGACCGTAGAATTTATCACGATGATGCATATATACTTTTCTGACATATACGAAGTTCCACTGAAAGTTCTCGACAAATACGGAGCGTTCAATATCGCCCTTATCATCGACCTGCCGCTTTTCATATGTCCTATTTATATTTATGGGCGTGACACCGCATGAAGTTTTATATCGGAGTTACTGATAACACATGGTTTAAGTTTCTGGCTGAACGCGAACCAGACGAAGTGAACTTTTGGCAGCCCAGTGGCACAGCCGCTTTCAGGGCTCTGCGTCCCGGCGAGTTATTTCTCTTCAAACTGCATGCGCCATTGAACTTCATTGCTGGCGGCGGCTTCTTTGTCAAGCATTCAATAGTTCCTCTTTCCCTGGCGTGGGAAGCATTTGCCGAAAAGAATGGTGCCGAAGATTTGAATACCTTTCGTGACAAAGTCATCAGATATAAGGGGAGAAATTCGCGATTTGAGCCTGACCCTACAATAGGCTGCATTATATTATCCCAGCCCTTTTTCCTTGATCGTAGTGAGTGGGTCCCGGCCCCTGAGGATTGGCACCCGAATATCGTACAGGGCAAGACTTACGGCACTGATGATCGCATAGGGGCAGCATTGTGGTCAGACATTCAGGAAAGATTAAGTCACCAGGTGAAGCTGGATGATTACCAAGTAGTTGCTGAAGAGAATGCGCGCTATGGAAATGAGCAGGTGATTAGGCCGCGCCTGGGACAAGGTGCCTTCCGCGTGCTTGTGACTGATGCATATCAGCGAAGATGTGCCATGACAGGCGAACGGACTCTGCCTGTTCTCGAATCCGCTCATATTAAGCCTTACGCTCGATCTGGTCCTCACAGTATCAATAATGGCCTACTGCTCAGATCAGATCTTCATAAGCTGTTTGATCTGGGATACATTACTGTCACGGGGGACATGCTAATAAAAGTCAGCAAGCGAATAAAGGAAGAATTTAAAAACGGCAGGAACTATTATGCACTTGATGGGCAGTCTTTAATCAGTTTGCCTAGTGAGCCCGTGTACCGGCCAGCCCGGGACTACCTCGACTGGCATAATGAAAAAATATTCTTACCGTAAGGAAGTATAGTGATGGAAATACCGAAGCTTGACGAAATAAGAAAGCTTGGGATCATAGCTATGTTCTCTGACGACGAGCTTATGGAAATGCTTGTCCTCAAGGGTGGCAACGCCATGGCGTTATTCTATAGTAAATATTCCCGACCCCAAAATACTTGTCGATGTGCGCAAGGACAACAATGAACAAAAGAACCGCAAGGCCAATAATCTTTGCTTTCAATAAACAGATCGACGATAATGGTCTATGCTCTCTATGGCCTAACGCCGGAAGAAATTGCTATTGTGGAGGGAAAAAGACTTGAACTCTAATAACATATTGGATTATAAAGTAATAACAGGTAAAAGCAAAATATGAGCGATATAAGGCTCATAACTTGCCGAGCGCTCAAATATACTGTTATAACAGAGAGTTAGATATGCCAGATAAGAACCTTGGCAATTTGCTCAAGCTTTACAATCCATGGTGGGATGACCACAGCAGCCGGTGGCGTGAAAACCTGCCTGATTACCAACGACCTGTCGTAAGTGAAGTGCTTTCAGATATCAGGGAGTTGACCCAAATCATATCCATAACAGGTCCGCGGCGCGTCGGTAAATCGACTGCTTTAAAGCAAGTAATCCGTTACCTGCTTGATAAGCTGGATATTGACCCCTCAAATATCCTTTATTTCTCTTTTGACGATCCGGAAGTCTATGGTTCAGAAGATTTGCAACGCGTTATCTTCGACAGATTAATAGAAAAGTTGAAGATAGATTCAAGGGATAAAACGCCATGGTATTTTTTCCTCGACGAAATTCAGAGATTGCCCAAGTGGGAGTTGTACCTAAAAAGATATTATGACCTGAAGTTCCCAATCCGGTTTATTATATCCGGGTCAGCTTCTTCGGCTATCTTCAGGCAAAGCCAGGAAAGCCTGTTAGGCAGGATCAAGGATCGCCATCTTTTGCCGTTCAGCTTTCGGGAATACTGTTTTTATCGTCTGCGCCACCCGCGATTTGCATCAATTGTTGGCGAGCACTTCGGCCTTCGTCAATCCTTGATGGAAGGCAATTGGCATGCTATAGTCAGCTCCATCAAGCAGCTCGAAATTGGACTTGCGACTTTTGAAGGCGAAATTCGAGATGCTATTGTCTCTTACTGCCGGGAAGGAGGCTTTCCGGAGGTCTGGTCATTGGTTGACCCCGTGCGCAAGATAGAATATTTGATGGAGCAGCAGGTTCGGAAGGTCTTGTATGAGGATCTTATGGCACTTACCCAGTATCGGAAACCCGAAAACGTTCTGAGATTTTTTGTCTATCTCCTTGCTCATCCCGGCGCGGAAATCAACATGTCTACTCTGGCGAAACAAATCGGCGTTGAGCGGCGCATTGTCGAGGAGAATTTACCCCGGTTAATCATGACGGATTTGATCATTCGTATTCAGAAATTCAGCCATCAGCCTTTAAGGGTACGACAGGGCAATATTAAGTGCTATCCTGTGGATTTAGCGCTCAGGAACGCGGTTCTGAAAACATGGGAGGATTATACAAGGGACCCGGTTATGATGGGCATGTATGCGGAAAATCTTGTCGCTCATGAGGTATGTAAGTGGCCGGAAGCAATCGAGATTGCGTATTATCGGGAAAAGAAAAACGAGGTTGATTTTGTGATTACCTATGGCGGCAACCGATATCTGCCTGTGGAAGTAAAGCATCGAAAATCTGATGACAGAGCTGCTGGGCTTAAACACTTCATGAAGAAGTACAAGCTCGATTTTGGCGTTGTCATAACCAGGGGACGGGAATGCCGTTTTACTGAGGGCATTCTTTATCTGCCGCTACGCTATTTCTTGTTAACGAATTGAGCGATGTATTTATACTTTTCCGACATCTTCGAAGTCTACCCCAAAGTCCTCATTTAAACACCGGCAAGTTTGCTGAATTGCGAGACTTGTCTGTGCTTAACTCCGTGACAATCAAGTTTGACAGTATAGAATGGGCAAACCATTTAGATATAGACCCCGAATTTTTATATGAAAAAAGCATAAAAGCAAGCACATAACCAATCGCTCCGCATAAACTAATTATCCGCGAATTGGCTCATGATAAGGTATCAAAAGTCTTATCGGCAATTCTTGAGACGGAAAGCGAGTTTGACCGAGACAAAGAGCATTTTTGGATTATCGGTGTTGTCGAAGATGCGAGGCATTAGCTCCCATTAAACGTGTCCAAGGCATGGACATGTTTTTATGACATGTCCAAATAATAGGTATTTATGGACATGACAATATTACGTGTCCAATTTGTGGACATGTTATTTCGATAACAAGTTGTAGGCGATAATCGGGGCGGGGACGAATCGGAGAATGCTGTCCCCGACTCTGACGTACTTGTCTGTGAGGCATCTTATATGAGGACGCAAAGATACCTTTGATTTGATATTCCGGGACG